>CAYLNS010000079.1:0-11226 GCA_964385115.1 uncultured Methylomarinum sp. | reverse complement strand
TATTTAAGTTACGCGGCGACAACTTCCGGATTAATCATTATTTGATTTTGGCTTCTTTGTACATTACATGCTTGCGAACAACCGGATCATATTTCTTGATTTCCATTTTTTCCGGCATGGTTCTTTTGTTTTTGGTAGTTGTATAAAAGTGACCGGTGTCGGCACTGGATACTAATTTGATTTTATCGCGCATTTTTAACCCCTGTTAGACTTTGTCGCCACGTTTACGGATATCCGCCAACACATTATCGATACCTTTCTTATCAATAATGCGCATGCCTTTGGTAGAAACTCTCAGGCGTACCCAACGATTTTCACTTTCAACCCAAAATTTGTGGTGATGCAAATTGGGATTAAAACGTCTTCTGGTTTTGTTTTGTGCGTGTGATACGTTATTTCCGGTAACAGGTCGTTTACCTGTCACTTGACATACTCTGGACATGATTACCTCTAATGCGTGCCTTGTTCAAAAGTTAGCCGCACTTTATACCAAAAAAAACAGTAAAGGTAAACAACAAGTAATAAAATAATTTGTTAAAATAGGACTCGTGCGTAATAAATCCTTTTCGAATCCACCCCAACCAGGAAACAAAATGACAATCAGACTTGGCATGGTTATGGACCCCATCCAACGGATAAATATTAAAAAAGATACCAGTTTCGCCATGCTGCTGGAAGCCCAAAGCCGCAACTGGGAACTGCATTATATGGAACTTAATGACCTGTACCTGCGTGATGGCAAAGCCTATGCCCGGACTCAGACCCTGCAGGTTCAGCGTAATCCTGAAAAATGGTATGACTTTTCCGGGCAACAGGAAATTGCTCTGGCCGAGCTTGATGTCATCATCATGCGTAAAGACCCTCCCTTTGATCTGGAATATATTTACGCCACCTACCTGCTGGAACAGGCTGAAACAGCCGGCACATTGATTGTCAACAAGCCACAGTCCCTTAGAGACGCCAACGAAAAGCTGTTTACCGCCTGGTTCCCCCAATGCTGTGCCAGCACTCTGGTAACCCGTGAGGCAAGTCGTATCCGGGCTTTTCTTGAAGAACATCAGGAAATTATTCTAAAACCGCTGGATGGCATGGGCGGCGCTTCTATTTTCCATATCCGGGAAAACGACCCCAATCTCAGCGTCATTCTTGAAACCATGACTGAACATGCTTCCCGTTTTATCATGGCGCAAAAATATTTACCGGAAATCAAACACGGTGATAAACGTATCCTGCTGGTCGATGGCCAGCCCGTTCCCTATGCTCTGGCCCGTATCCCCGCCTCAGGAGAAACCCGTGGAAATCTGGCCGCCGGCGGCCGCGCCGAAGGCCGTGAACTGACAGAACGGGACCGTTGGATTGCTGAACAGGTCGGCCCGACACTGAAGGCCAAGGGCCTGATTTTTGTCGGCATTGATGTCATTGGAGATCACCTGACTGAAATCAATGTCACCAGCCCGACCTGTGTTCAGGAACTCGACCGACAATTCGGACTCAATATCAGCGCCCTGTTAATGGACAGCATTGAACAAAAACTGCAATGACCGATCACCTCGCACCTTCCACCTCCACATCGCACAGTGATACTCTATTGCTGGCGCTTTTTGTTGCCGCGATTTTACATGCCATTTTATTGCTGGGATTAAATTTTTCCCTGCCTCAGCAAGAAAAGGTGCGCAAATCCATTGAAGTGACTTTATCCAGTACACCGGCCAAAAAAGCGCCTAAAAAAGCGCGCTTTCTGGCTCAGGATAATCAAATTGGTGGGGGCGCCAAAACCCAAAAACCGCAACCGAAACAACAAAAAATTCCCAGCCACAGCCAAAAATCTCATAAAAAGCGACCACAACCGGAAAAAAAACATAAAACCGCCAGCAAATCGGCACAAAAACTGATTACCAGCCGGCAAAAATCCCGGCAAACCGCTGCCAAAGTCGATAAAAATTCTCCCTCGACACAGGCCAGCAAACCCAAACCCCGCTTAAATACGCAGGCCTTGCAACAGCAGATTGCCCAGATGGGTGAAAAAATCCGCACATCCCAACCCACTGCGGAATATAACCGCATGAAATTCATCAACCAACTCAGCACTCATAAATATGTGGCCGCTCAATATATGAAGGACTGGGAAAACAAGGTTGAACGGACCGGCAATCTCAACTATCCTGAAATCGCCCGTCAGAAAGGGTTTTCAGGTACCTTAACCATGGATGTCGGCATACGGGCCGACGGCACTATATACAGTATGCGCATTACCCGCTCATCCGGCATCAAGGCGCTGGATGATGCCGCTAAACGCATCGTCCGCCTGAGTGCGCCTTTTGCAGAACTGCCGGCTGAAATCCTCCAGGAAGTGGATGTTCTGGTGATTCGCCGGGTATGGAAATTTTCAGATGAATCCGGCATGACTGCCCGTTAAAACTATGACAAATCATCAATTAAACAATCAGTTTCTTATCGCCATGCCCGCACTGGCTGATAGTAATTTTTCTCATACGGTGACTTATCTGTGCCAGCACGATGAAGAAGGGGCTTTAGGCATTGTCATTAACCGGCCTGCCGGACTGACGCTGGGACAAATATTCGAGCAGATGGAGATTAAAACAGACTCCGACAAAATCGCACAGACACCGGTTTTTGCCGGAGGCCCTGTACAACAGGAACGAGGCTTCGTCCTCCATAATGATTGTGACAATAATTGGGACGCCACAGTCGCCACCTCTGACACCACGCGCCTGACCAGTTCCCGCGATATTCTTGAAGCCATAGCCCGGGGTGAAGGCCCGGAACGGTTCATTATCGCTTTAGGTTATGCCGGCTGGGGCGAGGGGCAGTTGGAAAAAGAAATTATTGACAATGCCTGGCTCAACACCCCTTTTGATGAAAAAATTCTGTATGAATTACCCATCAGCCAGCGCTGGTCTGCGGCAGCCAGACAATTAGGTGTTGATATTAATCAATTGACCACCCCGGCCGGACATGCCTGAAAACAGTGACACTTACCTGGGCTTTGACTTTGGCAATAAAAAAATAGGCGTGGCTGTCGGACAAACTGCCACCTGCACCGCCAGCCCGTTGCAAACCATCCGCTCCATCAATCAAAAGCCTGACTGGACGACAATTTCTGCTCTGATTAATGAATGGCAACCGGCCGGATTTGTTGTTGGTATATCCAGGCAGGCCGATGGTAGCGATAACCCGATTACACCCAGGATTAAAAAATTCTGCCGGCAACTGGAAGGGCGTTATAATCTGCCCGTTTTTCAAATAGACGAAACACTGACAACATTTGAAGCCAAACAATTGTTGTTCGATGAACTTCAGGTCAATGCAGGCAAACTCTGGGAGGTTCAGGACCAACTGGCCGCCCAGCTTATTTTGCAAAGCTGGTTAAATACACAATAAAATGACATTAACAACACAAGACATTCCTCAGTTACTGGATAATCTGGAATCCGGCATCAGAGAACAGATAAAAAAACGCAAACTTGAAAACCCTTTGCTGACTGGCATCCATACCGGCGGCGTCTGGATTGCCAAAGAAATGCATCGCCGCCTGAATATCAGCGAACCTCTGTACAGCATCGATATTTCTTTTTACCGGGATGATTTCTCGCAGATAGGCATGCATCCAGAAATAAAACCCAGCCAACTGCCTACTCACCTTGACGGCCGCGATATTATTCTGATTGATGATGTTTTTTATACTGGCCGCACTATCCGCGCGGCCCTGAATGAAATTTTTGATTTCGGCAGACCCAATCAGGTGGTGCTGGCCGTTCTGATTGAACGTGATGGCCGACAGATTCCACTCAGACCCGATTGCAGCGGTGCCTTGATTACCCTGGAACCCGGACAAAGAATTAAATTGACAGGTCCCGAACCTTTAGGTATTCATATCCAGACAGTCAACCAAGCCGCCTGAACTCCATGACCCAGCAACTGCAACTCAACAGCAAAGGTAAACTCAAGCATTTTTTAAGCATCGAAGGACTGAGCCAGAATCTGCTGACAGAAATTCTCAATACCGCCGAATCCTTTGCCGGCACAACCGGCCAACCGGTTAAAAAAGTCCCGTT
The DNA here is from genome assembly GCA_964385115.1 of uncultured Methylomarinum sp. Classification (GTDB taxonomy): domain Bacteria; phylum Pseudomonadota; class Gammaproteobacteria; order Methylococcales; family Methylomonadaceae; genus Methylomarinum. The sequence goes on along the minus strand of CAYLNS010000079.1, from coordinate 7,150 downwards.
GCTGCGGGGTAAGACCATTGTCAATCTGTTTTTTGAAAACAGTACCCGCACTCGTACAACTTTTGAACTGGCGGCCACCCGTTTATCGGCTGATGTTCTCAACATCAATATTGCCACGTCCGCCACCTCAAAAGGCGAAAGTCTTCTCGACACCATTCGTAACCTGGAGGCCATGCATGTCGATATGTTTGTCGTCAGACACTCATTGAGCGGCGCGGCTCACTTTATCGCCCAACAAACCGCCCCGCATATCAGCGTTATCAACGCCGGTGACGGTCAACACGCTCATCCGACCCAGGCCATGCTGGATATGTTTACCATTCGCCAACATAAAAAAGACTTTACGCACCTGAAAGTCGCTATTATCGGCGATATTCTTCATTCCCGCGTAGCCCGTTCGCAAATACAGGCTTTAAACACACTGGGAGCGGCGGAAGTCCGGGTTATCGCGCCTAAAACCCTGTTGCCGGTCGCCGTTGAGTCGCTGGGGGTCACCGCCTTCCATAGTATGGAAGAAGGTCTGCATGATATTGATGTGATTATTATGCTGCGGCTACAAAAAGAACGTATGAACTCGGCCCTGCTACCCAGTGAAAGCGAATTTTTTAAATGTTTCGGCCTGACGCCCGGCAAACTCAAACTGGCCAAACCGGATGCCATTGTCATGCACCCCGGACCCATTAACCGCGGAGTGGAAATAGATTCAAGCGTGGCCGACGGGCCGCAATCGGTCATCTTACAACAAGTCAGCAATGGTATTGCCATCCGCATGGCTATCATGTCCATGGCCATGCAACAAACAGGGAGCCCGGCATGAACAGGATAGTTATTCAAAATGGCCGAATCATTGATCCTGCCAGCAAAACGGACCAGCTCGGCAATATTTACATAGCCGATGGCAAAATCGTAAGTTATGGTCAGTCCAGAGATGATTTTACCGCCGATAAGAGCATTGATGCCGCGGGACAAATCGTCTGCCCGGGATTTATTGATTTAAGCGTCAGACTCCGGGAGCCCGGCCAGACCCGTAAAGGGAATATCTGCTCCGAAACACGAGCCGCTGCCGCGGCAGGTATCACCACACTGTGTCTGCCGCCGGATACCCATCCTGTGATTGACAGCCCGGCCGTCATTGAATTTATCAAGGACAAAGCAGAACAGGCTCAGTACCCTGATATTCTTCCCATCGCGGCATTAACGCAACGGCTGGCGGGTACCGAACTCAGTAATATGTATGCCTTGAAACAGGCGGGCTGTATTGCTGTCAGCAATGCCCAAAATCCGGTTGAAAACCTGCAAACCCTGCGTAGAGCCATGGAATATGCAGCCAGCCATCAATTGTTGTTAATGTATCGGGCCAAGGAAAAAAATCTCGCCCAAGGCGGCTGTTTACATGAAGGACCGGTTGCCAGCCAATATGGCATCCCCGGCATTCCTTCCCAGGCTGAGTCCATTGCGGTTTCACAATGTCTGGAACTCGCCGAGCTGACGGGCTGCCGCATCCATTTCAGTCAAATCAGCTGCCGGGCCTCGGTTGATAAAATTAATCAGGCCAAACGACAGGGACTTGATATTTCAGCAGACGTCGCTATTCATCAACTGCATTTAACGGAACAGGATTTAATTCCATTTGACAGTCATTATCACGTCGACCCGCCCTTCCGCAGTCTAAGTGATAAAACTGCTTTGCAACAGGCTCTGCGCGAGGGAACACTAAGCGCGGTTACATCAGACCATCAGCCTCACGACCTGGATGCCAAACTGGGGGCGCTACCTGAAACAGAAGCTGGCATCGCCGCTTTGGAAACATTGCTACCCTTGTTACTACAACTTGTGCGGCAAAACAGCCTCACGTTAACTGATGCCATCGCTGCCGTTACCACCGGCCCGGCACAAATTCTGTCTTTGAACAAAGGACAGCTTAAAGCAGGTATGGATGCAGATATCTGCATCTTTGATCCTGAAGCCATATGGACTGTTGCTAAAAACAACTGGTATAGTCGGGGCCAAAACACACCCTACTGGGGACAATCCCTGACTGGACGAGTCACGCTTACTCTGCAATCAGGAAAAATCATTCATTCACTTAATCAATAAAAACAACCATGAAAACACGGAACTCAAAATCATTACTGCTTCTTACACCGCTTTTATTGACCGGCTGCTCACATGACTATGCGCCTGCCGCGGATGCAACAGGTGAACAAATCTTTCAGGAAGCCTGTCGGGAATGTCATCAACCGGATGCAGAAGGTATTATTTACACACTAAAGCCGGAAAACGCCAATCAAAACTATATTGCCAAGAAGGTCAAAAACGGCTCATTCATGATGCCCTCTTTCCCTGAACTTAAAGCCGATGACATTAAAAAATTAAGTGATTATGTTCTGGCTCACAGCCGTAAAAAATAACCACGTGTCCCATCTGTCATGTTCCGAAAAAACCTTTTGCCGGGCAATTAACCGCTTTTTTTATTAACAAATCACTGCTATTTGGGTTATGCTTGGCCTAAACAGTTTTTTAATAACTGCACTCGCTTTCCCTGTTTTCCGGTTATAGGAGGAAAATAACAGCTCAATCGCATGGGTTAGCGATACTAAACATAATAATTAACAACAATAAGGGGTGCTTTTCATGGCAAAAGGTTTTTTTAATCAAATTTTGAGTTTAGCTGGCTTGAAGCTACCGGATCCTAATAAGGATCATGATAATCCTTCCATCTATCGTCAGGAACCACAGACAAGTCATGCAGAACCCGGCCAACCTTCCCGGGTTGAACAGTATCTGCAAAAGAAAACTGGTGCGAGTCAGACAGGCGTTGAAAAATACCTGGCGAAAAAATCAAAACAACAAAAGACTGCAACACAGCATCAGGATAATGAAGAAAATCTGACCGGAGTGGCTCGCTATCTGGCTAAAAAACAGCAAAGCACTGCCAGCACAAATGCTCAGGAATCTACTGACAGTAATATGACCCGGGTTGAAAAATATCTGGCGCAACAACAAAAAAAGAAAAGCACAGCTCCGCATAAAACCGAAGTAAAAACAGAGCCGGCACCCGCCAAACCAGAAAAAAAAGAAGCTGTAACCGGTGTTGATAAATATCTTAACCGAAAAAAAACAACAGCTCCGGTTGTTACTCCCAGTAAAGATTTAACGCCTGTTACCCAGGAAGAAGACAAACAGCTGATTCCTGCCAAAACAGAAACCAGAAAAGAAGAAAAAAAGGGAAAGCCTGAGCCTAAAGAAACGAAAACAACAACCGCTCCAAAACCGGCAGCTGAAAAAGCATCGTCTGGCAGCAGCCTTATCGACCTGGCTAAAGATGCCGACCAGTGTCAGGCTGCAACCTTAAAAGGCACCCGCTGCCGCAGAAAGTCGAATCTGGAAACAATTACCAAAACTATCAATAAACAAAAATATCGTTTTGCGGTATGCAGTCAGCATCACAACAGTGATTTTGTCCCTTTTGAAGAACTCATTCAAAAATAAGAACACTCGTAATTATTCAGCTTGACTCACTTAAGCTGTTAAATATCTTTTACTTGTAAAATAAGTGTATATGACAAGGATGTCATATAAATGAGTAAGCAACTGATATTAAATTCGCAAAAAATCAAACAGCCCCTTATTCAGCACTCTGAAACAGGGGCTTACTGGTAAATCCTGCCTTTATATTTCAGCCACCCATCTTCATGGCGTCTGCCAGGGTCATCATGTGTCCAGTGAATAATGCCACCGCGCTGATTCCATTCATATTCACCATAAAAACTGACTTTATCGCCTTTTTTTAACCCTGCCAGTCTTGGCGCAAGATCTATATTATGGGCAACCAACAACGATAAACCATCCGCCGTCTTTAAAATAAAGCGCTGATGCCTTGAGCCTTGCAAATCATCCGCTAACACTTTTACAACAATGCCCTCCCCCTGAACCTGTACATCACTTTGCTTCTCGGCATAAAGATTTGATATGGGCTGCGCTGAATTAACAACCGGAAAATATCCCGACTGCTCACTGACATACACTACGATGGCAACAACGGCCATTACTATCCATCTTTTCATTCAATTCTCTTCTGTTTTTTAAGAACCGGATTCAACGACTGTACTTTTCCATTCCTTGTCGGGCTGATAATTTTTCACCCAGTCAATAAAATCATCTGCCGGCATCGGTTTGGCAATAACAAAGCCCTGAGCCTTCATGCATCCCATCTGTATAAGCCGTTTACCATGTTCGATACTTTCCACACCTTCCGCAATGACATCCCGTTTAAATGCCTTGGCCAGTCCAATAATTCCTTCGATAATGGCCAAATCATTTTCATCCTCCAACATATCCCGTACAAAGGTACGATCTATTTTAATCATATTCACCGGTAGTCGACGCAAATGCGTCAGCGAGGAATAACCGGTGCCAAAATCATCCAGCGCAACACTGATGCCTAATTCATCCCGACATTTTTTGATAATTTGCCTGATCTTATGCACATCACCCAGTACATTACTCTCCAGAATCTCCAATTGTAAAGAACCCGCATCTATTTCCGGCTGCAATGCCAGCATCTCTTTCAGATGCTGATAAAACCCGGGCCACTGCAGATGATGCGAAGAAATGTTTACGCTCACCTCCAGAGAGTGTCCATGAGCCGACCATGTTTTCAATTGCTTCCAGGCCTGCTCCAGCACCCAGTTGCCAATCTGAATTTCCATATCTGTACCATCCAGATAAGGGAGAAATTCAATCGGCGGAATCAGCCCCTGTTTGGGATTGAGCCAACGAATCAACGCTTCAGCCCCTAAAATATGTCCGCTTTGCATATCCACTTTTGGCTGGTAATACAAACAAAACTCCTGCCTTTCGAAAGCCTCAGATATTTTATTCAGTTGCTTATGATGGCTGCTGATTTGAATATCTTTGCTCACGTCAAAGAATGAATAGCGATTCCGGCCCTTTAATTTTGACTGGTACATGGCGCTGTCAGCATGACGCAATAAAGTATCAATATCGGCATCATCCTGAGGATACAAGGTAATACCACTGCTGGCAGACAATGAAAAATTCATATCTTCAATTGCATAAGGCTCAGACAAACGCTCATGAATCCGCTGCATCACCCGTTCACAATGTGCCTGGGAATCAATATCACCTAATAACAAAGCAAACTCATCCCCACTTAAACGGGCGGCCGTATCCTGCTCTCTTATCACCCCAATCAATCTGCGGGATACTTCGACCAATACCTGATCACCTACCTGATGACCATAGGTATCATTCACCGGCTTAAACTGATCCAAATCAATAAAACAAACCGCCAGTAATTTCTCAACCCGTTTGCTATGGGCAATCGCCAGCTTCATACGATCGGCAAACAGTGCCCGATTGGGGAGCCGGGTTAACAAATCAAAATGCGCCATCTGTTCCAGCTCATTTTGTTGTTGTTTGATTTGGGTAATATCTGAACCTAAACCCACATATAAAACAGATTCTGCATCCTCGCCAATCATTCGGGTAATGGTTTTATGCTCAGCATAAATTTCGCCGTTCTTTTTTTTGTTCCAAAACTCTCCCTGCCAAACGCCTTTATTTTGTAGTGTTTTCCACAAATCCCGATAAAAGCTACCTGGTTGAACGCCTGATTTGACTATCCGGGGATTCTGCCCAATCACCTCCTGCCGACTAAAACCCGTCATTTTGCAATAGGCCGGATTGACATCCAGTATTACGCCATCCTGGTCAGTAATGACAATACTTTCATGCGTTTCCGAAAAGATACGAGCTGCCAGTTTTAATTTCTTTTCAGACTGAGTCCGCTCCAATTCTACGGTTGCGCGATTGACCAGTACATCCATCAATTTTTTTCCATTAGCCGAAATATTAATCGGTTTATCGTTCATCAGCATGAGCAAGCCAATCAAGTCCCCATTACTTGATTGCAACGGTAAGACTTTACAATGGCTGATTTGATTATCTGTTGGCAGGTATTCCTGAGGAATAAATTGACATAAGGCCTTATCATCGCATTGGCAATTACTCAAACCGGTTTCAGATAATTTGATGTCATCAATCTTATAATTGAATGTTTCCGCCAGCCGTCCATTGCTCCAACAAGCCAGCACCCGTACCTGATATTTTTTCCCGGGTTCAACCGATGCCAGCATAACATTAGAAAGTTCAAATAAATTGGCCAGCTTTTCGGCAATCAATCCAAAAATATTACCTTTTGCACCTTCTGTTGCCGCAGCCAGAGCGATTAGCACATCCTCCATTCTCTGCTGCTCAGTGATATCCCTGACCAGAGAAATCGCACCGATGACCTTTCCCTGCTCATCCCTTAACGGTGCATTATGCCATTCACAAACAATTCTATGTCCCGCTTTGGTAATATTCTGGTTAACACTTACCTCACCGCCATTACCGGAAACCAGTTTTTCCCATATTTTCTGGATGTTTTCAGTCAGTTCCTCTGGCACAACCAAATCAATAAAATTACGATGACGTATTTCTTCCAGGGTATAGCCAAAAATCTTTTCCGCCGCCTTATTCCAATGAACAACCTGGCACTGCAGATTCCATTCAATACTGGCGAGAGGACTTTGTTCCTGAAATAATCGTAAATGCTGTTCTGACAAACGAATTTTCTCTGCCAAAGCTTTTTCAGCCTGGAGATGTAAATATTTGTCAGTCACATTATTAAACACCAGGACCATCCCTAAGATATCACCCTGTTCATCCTGAATAGGCGATGCAGTATAAGTGATATGGTATTTTTTTCCGTCCTGAGCAAGCAATAAAGTATGATTGCTAAACTGCACCACTTCCTGCTTATCCAGAACCTGCTTCATTGGATGCTCTAAAGGCTGCGATTTATCATCGCCAACAATAATCTTGAAAACATCGCTTAAATCGCAGCCTGTTGCATTTTCTGCTCTCCAGCCAGTCAACTGTTGCGCCACCGAATTAATAGACGCTATACGGCCTGAGCAATCGGTTGTAATCACCCCATTACCCATACTTTCCAGAGCCAATGCCAAATATTGTTCTTTATGCTTCACTTTACGACAACAATAAAATTTACGGTTGCAGGCTGGATTATCCAATGCATATCAGCCTGATACTTTCACCCAGCTTTGTCATCAACAACATAAGC
>CAYLNS010000078.1:8793-11357 GCA_964385115.1 uncultured Methylomarinum sp. | reverse complement strand
GATGTCTTTGTTTTTATGATAAACCGATGTTTCAACACCTAATAAACCTAAAATCGTATCAAAAATATTATCGTGGGAATATTTTTGGTCTTTGTTCTTCAGTAAGTGCTTTTTGTCAATTGCCGTGTTGTTTTCGCCGACCCATAAAATAACCGGGACATGTCTTTGTGTATCCGGCGCAAACAAATTGGGGAGACCATGTAGATATAAGCCATTTTCTCCTAAGGATTCTCCATGGTCACTAACGTATAGCATGGCGGTCTGAAAGTTATTATCATTTTGTTTTAATAATTTGATGACTTCAGATAAAAAGTAGTCGGTATACAAGATGGCATTATCATAGGCATTATTAAGTTCTTCCAGAGTACAGTTTTCCAGTTGATTGGTTTTACAGACGGGTTTGAATTTTTCAAACGCTTTAGGGTAGCGCTTGTAATAAGCTGGCCCATGCTGCCCCATTTGGTGTAATACAATAAGTACATTATTGTCTTGATGTTGGTTAATATATTCCTGTAAATGTGACAGCATACCAATATCCCTGCATTCAGTATCACACACAGGATTGACTTTATCGGACTTGTAATCCTGATGTTCAATGCGGTCGGCAACCCCTTTAGAGCTGGAGTTGTTATCCAGCCAAAGGGTTGATACACCCGCATGTTTTAAGACATCCAGAACATTTTCAGTTTCTTTGGCTTTGCTGATTTTAAATTCAGATTCATCATAGATGGAAAACATGCAGGGGACAGAGACGGCGGTCGAGGTTCCACAGCTCCAGAAATTACTATAACTGATAACATCTTCCTGACTTAACAGTGGATTGGTCTGCCGGGAATAGCCATTCAGTGAAAAGCGGTCGGCGCGCGCTGTTTCACCGACAACAAAAATAACCAGCTTATGGGGGGGGTTAGGATTGATGACATGGGCATCCAGACCTGTTTTTTTAATTTCTTGTGGTTCGGAGGAAGAGTTGAGTTTGATAAACTTTACGATAGAGTATAAATAATGAATCGGATTGGCATAATAACGTAATATTTTATGTTCTCTGATAAAAGAACTGTAAAAATCACTCAGAATAAAAACCATGACAGCTGAAGTAATCAGCAGGAAAAATATTATTTTTAAACGGCTAATCAGTTCTTTCAGAAAGGGCTGGAAAATGATATTGGTTTTATAAACCCAATATGCCGGAAGGGCGCCCAGCAGGATAAAATAAATAACCAGTCTAAAGTTAAGCAGATCCTTTGATTCATTAATATCAGTGCTGATAATGTTCTGAATCATCGAGCTGTCTATAACGATATTATAGCTATCCATAAAATAACCGGCAACAGACGATACCAGTAATAATAGAATGACAACAGGCTTTAATAGATATTTAACGCCTAATATAGATAAAGCCAGGGAAATAATACTAAAAAATATCCAGACCAGTGAGAAAAGAAAAGCAATGTTTTTCAAATTGACTGGATATACCTGAAGAATATTGCTAAAAAGCCTGAAATTATCAAACAGGATAAAAAATAAGGCGATTATAAAAATAAAGTGATGGCTTTTTATACGTTTCAGGTTAAGAATCATTGCTGCTATAAAATAAATATATGATGAATATGAGCTTGGCTATAAATGAATAGCACAGAGCCTGTAAGACACAGGGGGTAATCAGAGGTTCCTTAATTTCCAGTTGAATCTGTCGCGATAAAAAATGATGAATAGAATTGAAATCAATTCCCAGCAGATAAGCAGTGAGGTGAGGTCGTGGCTGATAAAATGAGCTCCTCGCATTTCTTGTGTCAATGCGAAGACAATACCGATAACAAGGCCGGTTGCCAGACCATAAAAGCGGTAGGCAGGTGCAATAATCATCAAAAAATAATACAGGCTGATAAAAGCAAAACCACCTCCGGCATGTCCTCCCGGAAAACAATGACCCACGGGCAGGGACGGAGCTACACTATCGAATAATTTGATATAAGGTTTATCGGCGCCAAATATTTTGAGACTCCATGGACAATAAATATGAGTGGAGCTTTTTAATATGGCGATGACAACAGGGCCGGATATACTGGAAAGAAAAAGAAATCCAAGGGCTTTTTTATAGGCTTTCAGTTTTTTCAGTAAAAATGAAAGGATAAATAGTATAAAAATAATAACGCCCATGGAGATACTGAGTTTTTGTCCCCATTTATGAAAAACTGTTTGCGTTAGCCAGGCATCTTTATAAGGCCAGTTTTGAGTCTTATGATCGTAGAAAAGTTGAGTGAATGCATAATCCAATTGAAAATATTCAAGCCCGATAATCATCAGCACAAGAATAATACCGGGGATTATTAAATGGGTAAGAATAAAATAATAGGCATTTTTAAACGGATGGCTTTGGTCCTTTTCGATAGTCATTTGTGTGAATTAAAATTGTGAGTTATAAGAATAGAATTATGCTTTTTCAGGCTGGAGCGCTACTCTCTTTAAGTTAAGGATGAAAAATATTCCTATCCTGGTTTCTATAGTTTCCGTTACAACCAATTAAGATAAAATGTAGGTTGGGTTGAGGAACGAAACCCAAC
>CAYLNS010000078.1:0-8693 GCA_964385115.1 uncultured Methylomarinum sp. | reverse complement strand
TCCTGAGCGTCCGGCTTGTCGATGTCCATTTTGTCGATAATATCCTGTTCATTCCAGCCGGTCAGCCTGGCAAGGTTTTGTGCTTCTTTGTGTTGACGTTCGGCGAGTTGCTTAAAATATTCCCGGGCGGCAGGACACTGTTCCGGGTCGCCTTTCCAGGGGTGATGTAAAATATAACGGCCCTGATAATTACGGGTGTCACCGGTTTCCTGAAACATCAAATCTTCCGGGAAGTTTTCTTCGTTATAGCGAACATGTAAACGGGTCACCTGGACAGGTATTCCCATTCTTCTGGGCATAATTCCGGGTTTTTGCGATGGTCTGTCCAACCAGAAGACCCCCAGTTGTTTCAATTCCGAACGGCTTAACGGGTCGGCAGCGCAGGGGTCGCACCATCCCATGTTCCAGAAATATTCGGTGAACACTACGCGCATTTTATGTTTTTCAACCTGGTGATCAAACAATGCTGTGTAAAATGATGCAAAATCATCTTTGATATAAAGCGGCAGGTCGATATTACTGGGGAGTTTTACAGTCTGGTAATTGGTGCTTTCCACTCGCCCTTTTTCTGTCAGGATGTAGATGAGCAGATCCTGAGGGCCATCCGCATTAATCATTCCAAGACGGATAGGCAACATGAATTTTTCAGAACGAAAAGCAAATTGTATGGGGCGTAGGAATTTGAGACCTGTCTTGTTTTGTTCTTTCAGATTCACTTTGGCGACAAAGAAATTGAAATCCTGTTTGATATAAGGCTCCAGAATCCGTGCTGCTCCTTGTGGAATTTTATATCCATTCTGCGTTAACCAGGTTTCCAGCCCAGTGGATTCGGTAGCCGAAAGAATCACAATATCGTATTCACCCACGGTGTATTCCGCTTCGATGGTGACACCCAGGCTTTGAGCCGTACTTTTGTTATTCCGCATTCTGGGTGCCATGGATTTCATCATCACCATGTCTTCCATTATCTGTGGGCGGCACGGGTCTGAATCGTGATATTCAACCAGACGCGGTGCGGTAAAGTTGTCAATATGTTTAAACAGTTTAGCATCACCTATATGGACCTGGCCTTTTTTCAATACTTCAGGGACAGGGACGACCAGCGCAAAGTCACGCATTTCACCTTGATAATCATTCATCAGGCTGAGAATGGTTTTATCCTGTTTGCGGGTCATGATGACCTGGGATGCATGGTTGTACAAAGATGCATCGGCTTTGGCAACGTAGAAGCCACAAAAGCCAAATGACAGTTGCGGTAAAGCAAGTAGTAGTGAAAAGCATAAAATCTTACGCATGATGATCTCCTGATAAATGCTGCCATTGAAATGGACGGGCAGGGAAGAGCCGGTTCCATAGCGGAACCAGTGGCGTGGCAATAAAAAGAGCCCAGAGAATACCCTGGTTCCAGTATAAGTAATATTGCCACAGATAAGCCAGCACTGCGACAATTGCCGCATGTAACAAGCGCCCCGTTTTATGACGGGGAATGGTCATGGGATCGGTAATCATAAAAAAAGTAAACAATAATAACGCCCCGTTTTGAAACTGGTGGAAAAATACAGCAATGGGGTAGCCATACCAGAGGATACGAATAAGCAGAAATAGACTGGCATAAAAACCTAAGAAATACAGACTGATATCCAGTCGTTTGGCATTGCCGGCAATCAGAAAGCCGATGCTGATGAGCCAGAGAGCCGTGCTTAAGTCGGCCCCCCATTGTCCACTGGTTACCCAGGTGCCGGGAAACAGGGTTAATCCCAGAATAACCCCCAGGTTAGCCGGGTTGAAAATATGCCGATGATTGATAGTGATGATAAATTTGCTGGCAATGGCGACAAAACAGGCCAGCGGCTGGGCCCATAATGAATCACTGCGTAATAACAGACTGATGCCGAAACAGGTGATTAACGCGCTTAAATAACCCGCTTTGGGTATTTTAAGTAATCGGATAAACAACCATTGACTGAGCAGACCAGATAAAAAAGTCAGCAGAACCTGAGCAGGGCTGAGCGAAAAGTCCCGGCTGATGGCACCGGTTAACAACAGCCCAGCCATTACGATAAGCTGAAGTAAGCGAATATCAGGCTGTTTCATTTAATATCCACGACAATAATAGCTTTATTATGTGGATGGAATAATGAATCCGGTCTGAATGTGAACAGACCGGATTATTTTGGGTTGGATTAGTTGATGCGTGGCGCGAGTTGACCGCCAGGCTGGATTTTAACCGCGCAGAATTTAAATTCAGGAATCTTTGCGGCAGGATCCAGCGCTTCATTGGTAATCAGATTGGCGCTGGCTTCGTTATAGCAAAAAGCCATAAACAGGCTGCCGCGTTGAATACCAAGGTCGGCTCGGGCATAGGCGGTAATTTTGCCACGGCGTGATTCAATGGTAATTAAATCGCCCGGCTCTAGGCCCATTTTTTCAAGATCCAGCGGATGAATGGTTACCACCGGATCCGGTTCAATGGCATCCAGTGTCGGTGAATGACGGGTCATACTGCCAGTATGCCAGTGTTCCAGCTGACGACCGGTAATAAATATCCACGGATATTCATTATCCGGCAATTCATCGGCGTGGATATATTCAGCTGGTACGAATTTTCCACGACCGGAAGCCGTTGGGAAGCCGTCGGTAAAAATAACCGGCTGGCCGGGGTCACCCGGATTTTCCAACGGATAGGTTAAGGAATCTTCCTTATCCAGTCTGTCCCAGGTCATACCGGCGATACTGGTCATGGCCTGACGCATTTCGGCAAAAACATCTTCCGGGCCGTTGTAATTCCAACCGCAACCCAAGCGATTGGCAATTTCCTGGATAATCCACAAATCCTGTCTGGCATCGCCTGGAGGAGTGACCGCCTGACGACCCATTTGTACCCGGCGATCAGTATTGGAGAAGGTTCCGGTTTTTTCATAAAAAGCGGAAGCCGGTAGAATTACATCGGCAAAACCGGCAGTTTCTGTCAGGAAAATATCCTGTACCACCAAATGTTCCAGAGCGGCCAGCGCTTCGCGGGCATGGTTCTGATTAGGGTCAGACATGGCCGGGTTTTCGCCTTCAATATACATGCCGAATAATTCTTTGTTTAAAATAGCATGTAACATTTCCACGGTGGTCAGGCCGCGTTCGTCATCCAACTCCACGCCCCACAGCTTTTCATACTTGGCTTTGAATTCCGGTTTGTCGACCGGTTCATAATCAGGATAGACCATGGGAATCAGACCAACATCTGAAGCGCCCTGCACATTATTCTGCCCGCGTAATGGATGCAGTCCAGTACCTGGGCGACCAATCTGGCCGGTCATCAGCGCCAGGGCAATCAGACAACGGGCATTGTCGGTGCCATGAATATGCTGGGAGACGCCCATACCCCATAAAATCATGGAGCCTTTTGAGGTGGCATATAGTCGGGCTACTTCGCGGATGGTTTCGGCATCAATACCACAAATAGGGGCGACTTTTTCAGGGCTGTAATTCTTCAGATGCGCTCGCATCTGATCAAACTCTTCGGTATGACGGGCAATATAATCATCATTTTGAAGGTTTTCATCCAGGATGACATGCATAATGCCATTCAACAGGGCTACATCGGTATCCGGACGGAATTGCAGAACATGGCTTGCATATTTTGCAATATCGGTCCGGTTTGGGTCCATCAGGATTATTTTAGCGCCATTGGCGGCCGCGTTTTTCATGAATGTTGCGGCAACCGGGTGATTGACAGTCGGGTTGGAGCCGATAATGATGATGACTTCGGCTTTTTTAACATCTTCAACCGGATTGGAGACTGCTCCGGAGCCTAAACATTCCAGCAAGGCAACAACCGATGATGCATGGCACAGGCGGGTGCAATGGTCGACATTGTTAGAGCCAAAGCCAGTTCTAACTAGTTTCTGGAACAGATAGGCCTCTTCGTTGCTGCCCTTGGCAGAACCTAAGCCGGCCAGGGCCTTGTTACCTTTTTCGTCGCGGATTTTTTTCAAGCCATTAGCGGCAAAATCCAGCGCTTCTTCCCAGCTGGCTTCACGAAAGACTTTGTCCAGGTCATTCGGATCCAGAAGTTCAGTGGTTTTGGCAACCCCTTCACGGCGGATTAACGGTTGGGTCAGGCGCAAAGGGTTATGGATATAATTAAACCCGAAGCGACCTTTGACACACATACGGAAATGATTGGTATCACCGTCCCGGCCTTCGGTATAGAGAATTTTATTATCTTTAACATGATAACGAATCAAACAGCCGACGCCGCAATAAGGACAGGTGGAATCTACTGTTTTATCCGCGACTTCCTGGCCGACATTATTGGCCGGCATCAACGCACCGGTCGGACAGGCCTGAACACATTCGCCACAGGCCACGCAACTGCTGGCGCCCATAGGGTCTGCTATATCAAAAACAATTTCAGAATGGGCGCCGCGATTGGCGTAGCCGATGACATCGTTCATCTGTTCTTCGCGGCAGGCGCGTACACAGCGGGTACATTGAATACAGGCATCCAGGTTGACGGCAATGGCCGGGTGGGACAAATCTGCCTGAGGTTGATGACGCGATGGAAAACGAGGCTGTTGAACATCCATTTTTTCTGCCCAGAAATCCAGTTCAGAGTCTGGCCGGTAAGGTGACTTTCCTTGCTCAGGCATGTCAGACTTTAACAGCTCCAACACCATTTTCTGTGATTTAACCGCCCGTTCACTGTCGGTTTTAATGTTCATGCCTTCTGACGGCATCCGGCAACAGGAAGGGGCCAGTACCCGTTCGCCCTCAATTTCGACAACACAGGCGCGGCAATTACCGTCCGGTCGCATGCCTTCTTTATAGCAAAGATGCGGTATTTCCTTGCCCAGTCTTTTTGCGGTTTGCAAAATGGTTTCGTTTTGAGGGGCCGATACTTGTTCACCGTCCAGGGTAAAGCTGACGGTTGCTTCGTTCATAAATTCAGGATTTGCAGCCATGATTACTCTCTTCGGTGTTATTTCAGTTCTTCAGGAAAATATTTGATGACACAACGTAGCGGGTTGGGGGCAGCCTGACCCAATCCGCAGATTGAGGCATCGACCATGACGCTGGACAGTTCTTCCAGCAGGTCGGTATCCCAATCCTTGTTCTGCATCAGTTCGGCTGCCTTGGCTGTGCCCACACGACAAGGTGTACATTGACCGCAGGATTCTTCTTCAAAGAATTTCATGGCATTGACAGCCAGATCCCGGGCTTTGTCATGTTGCGAGAAAATCATCACAGCAGCAGAGCCGATAAAACAGCCATATTGATTCAAGGTGTCAAAATCCAGTGGAATATCACCCATGGATGCCGGCAGCATTCCGCCGGAAGCACCGCCAGGGAAATAGCCATAAAATTCATGTCCATCCAGCATACCTCCACAATATTCTTCAATCAATTCCTTGACTGTGATACCGGCAGGGGCCAGGTGTACTCCGGGTTTTTTAACACGACCGGAAACGGAAAAAGAACGGAGCCCTTTGCGATCATGGCGGCCATATGATGAAAACCAGTCGGGACCTTTTTCAACAATATCCCGAACCCAGTAAACCGATTCCATATTATGTTCCAGCGTGGGTCGACCAAACAGCCCGACTTCGGCCAGAAATGGCGGTCTTAAACGCGGCATGCCCCGTTTACCTTCAATGGATTCGACCATGGCGGATTCTTCACCGCAGATATAGGCTCCGGCGCCGCGGCGAAGATGAATCGGTGGCAGGCGGTATTTATCAGTAGGCGGGTTATTAATCAGGTTGGCAAGCTCTTTGCTTAGGATTTCACGGCAGCCGGCATATTCATCTCGTAAATAAATATAGATTTCATCGCAACCCACGGTTAAAGCAGCAATCAGCATGCCTTCCAGAAATCGATGAGGGTCCCGTTCCAGATAATGACGGTCTTTAAATGTGCCAGGCTCACCTTCATCAATATTGACCGCCATCATACGGGGGCCGTCAAAGCCTTTGACAATGCGCCATTTGCGTCCGGCCGGAAAGCCTGCGCCACCGAGTCCGCGAAGCCCGGAATCTTCCATTTTTTTGATGATGGACTCTTCACTGATCTGGCCTTCCATCAGTTTTTTCAGGGTTTGATAGCCGCCATCTGCTTTGTATTGGTCCAGTGTGATGTATTCGCTGACCTTGGCTTTAATATCGTTGTTATCAACCGCTTCGGTGACGCTTTCCGGACTTGCCTGATCAATCGGGTTCTGGCCGACAACGGCAACCGGCGCATGTTGGCAGCGGCCTACACAAGGAACACGCTGAACCCGCACATCTTTGCTCAGGCCTTGTTCCAATGCACTAATTAATTCTTCCGCGCCAGCCATCTGACAGCTCATGGATTCACAAACCCGCACGGTTAATGCTGGAGGAGGCGTCTGGCCTTCGGCGACCACATCAAAATGATGATAAAACGAGGCAACTTCATAAACTTCAGCCGGAGACAGGTTCATCTCATGGGCCAAGGCAACCAGGTGCCTGGAGGATATGTGCTGATAGGTATCCTGGATTTTATGCAAATGTTCGATCAGTAAATCACGTTGACGGGATTCGTCTTTTAATAGTGAACGAACTTCTTCCAGAGCAGCTAAGTCGACTGCGTGGCCTTTAGGCCCCCGACGTTTCTTTTTGCTTATCTGTTCTGGTGATATTGTTATGACTGCCACACGTATTTCCTCCAGGTCATTGTTTTATCAGGAAAAGCCCTTCAATAACAGGCTGTATCCAAAGCTTTTGCATTCTAACATGTTAAAAGCTTATTTTAGACCTAAACTTTATCGAACTGTAATATATTATTCAAATCATCTTTTGGCTTAACATTATCAAATAAAATGATATTATTGTTTTCTAATGTTAATGCCTGCAAACAAGACCTGAAGCTTTATGAATCCTAATCATTTATTAACTTTTGCCATTGTTGCCCAATTAAAAAGCATCACCCGGGCGGCCCAGTATTTAAATTTGGGGCAGCCGGCTGTGTCGGGTCAGTTAAAGTTATTACAGGAATTTGTCGGCGAGCCCTTGTATGAACGCCGGGGACATAAGCTGGAGCTGACTCCGGCTGGCCAGGGGCTTTTGCAGTATGCCGATAAAATGCAGCAGGATTATAAACAAGCCAAGGAATATGTGCGCAGTTTGAAACAGGTCAATACCGGAAGTCTTAGAATTGGCGCTACGATGACTATGACCAGTTATTTTCTGCCTCAATATATTGTTAAATTGCAAACCGAACATCCCGGCGTACAGATTTATATGGAGACCGGTGATACCCGCGAGATCGTCGACAAAATGCATGATTATGATTTGGGGTTTGTCGAAGGGCCGGTACAGCCGGAGGAATTGCCGATAAATTATGAGGTGTTACACTGGAAAACCGATGAAATCGTGTTGATTCTGTCTGAACAACATCCGCTGGCGGCGGAATACCCTGACACGGTCCCTCTTTCAGTTTTTGCCGAACACCAGGTAATCTGGCGGGAGCCGGGTTCGGGGGCGAGGCAGGCCATTGAACATGCTTTGACAAAGGCTGGAATCGAAGCACCGGTAACCATTGAAGTGATGGGGGTGACCGCGGTGATGGAATCGGTCCGGGCCGGGCTGGGTATTGGCTTTGCCTCGGCGATGGCGTTGCGTAATGAGAGTAACGGGTTGATTTCAAGAAAACTGGAGTCGCCCGGGGTGTTATGGGAATTGAATATTATTATCCCGAAGGCGATTATACAGTCTCGTGTCGCCAGGGCTTTTCTGGATTTATGTTGTGAATAAAAGGTTGAATGTGAAAATATTATTTTTGTGGCTTTTATTGTTTCCATTCCTTGCGCAGGCCCGGCAGGATTTAGCGCTGGAACAGATTGCTGAAGGTGTTTATGTTCATTTTGCGCCGTTTCAATTTCCTGACCGGCATAATCATGGTGAAATTGCCAATATAGGTTTTATTGTCGGTGAGCAATGTGTTGCGGTCATTGATACCGGCGGCAGCCCGGCACAAGGCCGGGCATTAAAAAATGCCATCTTAAAAGTGACTGACAAGCCGGTTTGTTATGTGATTAACACCCATGTTCATCCCGACCATATTTATGGTAATTCGGCATTTAAACAACCCGGGGTTCAGTTTGTCGGGCATACAAAATTACCCCGTGCCATGGCGACCCGAGGTCAATATTATCTGGAAAGATCAGAAGACCAGTTAGGTTTTGCCTTAAAGCCTGAAGATATTATCCCGCCGGATATCACGGTTGACAGTTTTAAGGTGATAGATTTGGGTAACCGCGAAATTATTCTGACGGCACACCCGACCGCCCATACTGATAATGATTTAAGTGTTTATGATAAAAAAACCGATACCTTATGGTTATCGGATTTATTGTTTGTGACTCATGTGCCGACTTTGGACGGCAGTCTGAAAGGCTGGCTGGCGGAAATTGCAAAGCTTGAAAAACAATCCTACCGTTTTGTGATTCCAGGACACGGGCCGTTGGTAACACAATGGCCCGAGGCCATTCAGCCTGAAAAACGGTATTTACAGACCTTGCTGACAGATATCCGAAACAGTCTGGCAAAAGGCGAGTATCTGGAGCAGGCAGTTAAAACAGTAGGGCAGTCTGAAAAAAAGCGCTGGAAATTGTTTGAAAAATATCATTATAAAAATGTCACAACGGCTTTTGCAGAGCTTGAGTGGGAAGACTGATT
>CAYLNS010000077.1:3641-11363 GCA_964385115.1 uncultured Methylomarinum sp. | reverse complement strand
TTGGAAACCTTACGGCTAAGCTGGGTATATTTTGTTTTCAACTTGATAATATTAATCATCGCTACTAAGTAGCCGATTAATATACCAGCGAACAGCTCTATTGTCAGCGCAACGGTTAAAGGCAGGGAAATAGTTAGAAAGTAGAGATTTATATCTACCAATTGGAAATTTAAAACAGAAAAAACTAACGCTACCATAAAAATAACAACAAATATTAATATGGCAATAAATTTCATCATTTATTCTTTAGCGTCAGTTTATAGTTTAGTCAATAATATTGCATTTCTCACGTGAAGCATCCACTCGATCACGTAATTCCTTGCCAGGTTTAAAATGAGGTACAAATTTCTCAGTCAACGAAACTGATTCCCCTGTTTTAGGGTTTCTTCCCATTCTGGGAGGTCTATGATGCAAAGAAAAACTTCCAAAGCCACGAATTTCAATTCGTTCACCATGGGCAAGCGTTTCTCCCATTTGCTCAATAATACACTTTACCGACAACTCAACATCTTTCAATGCTAAATGTTGCTGTTGACGAGCCAAAGCTTCAATTAGTTCAGATTTTGTCACAGAGTCTACCCTGAATAATAAAATGAGGGGTATGTATAAAACACACCCCTCCAGACATTATTTTTCGATCTGTTGTTTAAAAAGATCACCTAATGTCGCAGAACCAGGAGCGGCCTGCTTGCTGTAATCTTTTAAGACGCTCGCTTCTTCTTCCTGATCTTTCGCTTTGATAGACAGTGTAATTGTTTTTGCTTTTTTATCGACACCGATAAATTTAGCTTCAATTTCATCACCTACATTCAGCAAAGTACGTGCATCTTCAACACGATCACGCTGAATTTCAGAAGCTCTTAAATAACCTTCGACATTATCATCCAAGGTAATAACAGCCCCTTTGGCATCCACTTCCTTGACAACACCTTTCACCAAACTACCTTTGTCATGCAAAGCAATATAGTTTTGGAATGGATCCTGCTCAAGTTGTTTAATGCCTAAGGAAATACGCTCGCGTTCAGGGTCAACAGCCAAGATAACGGTTTCTACTTCATCGCCTTTCTTGTATTTACGGATTGCTTCTTCATCGCTTTCGTTCCAGGAAATATCAGAAGTATGAACCAAACCATCAATACCACCATCCAGGCCGATAAAGATACCGAAATCGGTAATGGATTTGATTTTACCAGTAATCTTATCGCCTTTTTTATGTAATGCTGCAAACTCATCCCATGGATTAGGACGACACTGCTTCATGCCTAAGGAAATACGACGACGTTCTTCGTCAATTTCAAGAACCATAACTTCAACTTCATCACCCAGCTGAACTACTTTGGCAGGGTTGACGTTTTTGTTAGTCCAATCCATTTCAGATACGTGTACCAAACCTTCCACGCCTTCCTCGATTTCAACAAAGCAACCATAATCAGTCAGGTTGTTGACCTTACCGAAGACACGAGTACCGGCAGGATAACGACGGGCAATATTCTGCCATGGATCTTCTTCCATTTGCTTCATACCCAACGATACACGGGTTTTTTCCTTGTCAAATTTCAGAACCTTGACTTTAACTTCCTGACCAATTTCTACACACTCGGAAGGATGACGAACACGACGCCATGCCATATCGGTAATATGCAACAGGCCATCAATTCCACCCAGGTCGATAAATGCACCGTAATCAGTCAGGTTTTTAACAATACCCGTTACAATTGCCCCATCTTCCAGAGTTTTCATCAACTCTTCTCTTTCGGCACTGTATTCTTTTTCAACTACTGCGCGACGAGACAAGACGACATTATTGCGTTTCTGGTCAATCTTAATGACTTTGAATTCCAGATCACGGCCTTCCAGGAATGAAGTATCTCTGATAGGACGAACATCGACCAATGAACCCGGTAAAAATGCACGCAGAGCGCCGACTGCA
Source organism: uncultured Methylomarinum sp. (assembly GCA_964385115.1). Taxonomy (GTDB): domain Bacteria; phylum Pseudomonadota; class Gammaproteobacteria; order Methylococcales; family Methylomonadaceae; genus Methylomarinum. Next base: position 9,433 of record CAYLNS010000077.1, on the reverse strand, counting down.
ACTGTAAAACCACCCCGCACTTTACCATTGATGCGACCAACAACGGTTTCGTCGTTTTCGTAAGCTTTTTCCAGCTCAGCCCAGGCTTTGTTTTTCTTAGCTTTATCGCGGGAAAGAAGAGTAGAACCCAGTCCATCTTCAAATAAATCGAGTGCAACTTCGATTTCATCACCAACTTCAACTTCCAGGTCACCGTCCGCATTTAAAAACTGCCACTTCGGAATGACACCTTCCGATTTAGCCTGCGTACTGACGATAACGAACTCATTTTCGATATCGATGACAGTACCCGTTAACATAGCGCCAGGACGCATTTCAGTCTTGGCTAAACTCTCTTCAAATAATTCTGCAAAGCTTTCGCTCATTTGTTTCTTTCCCAAACCTGCTTTAAAGCAAACAGGCTTTTATGTTTCAATAAAGTTAAAAAATAAGTTGTCGATATAATCGACAACCACCAAAAGCCCTAACGGACCAAATTCATTACCTTGTCAATCACTTGTTCGATTGTTAGTTCCGATGAATCAATCAGCAAAGCATCATCAGCCTTTTTAAGAGGAGCTGTCTTGCGTTGTTGATCACGCTGATCCCGTTCCTGTATTTCTCTGGTAATTTTATCGATATTAGCATCAATACCTTTTTCAATCAACTGTTTATATCTACGTCTCGCCCTTTCCTCGGCACTGGCTGTTAAATAGACTTTAAACTCTGCATCAGGAAAAACCACTGTTCCCATGTCTCTTCCATCTGCCACCAGCCCCGGGCTTAGTTTAAAATCTTTCTGTTTTTGTAACAAAACAGCTCTGACTTCAGGATAGGCTGCAACAATTGATGCCGTATTACCCGTTTCTTCCAGACCTAACTGTCCGGTAATATCCCTGCCATCCAAAAATACGGTTAAATCATCGCCGCATTCAAATTCCAGACGCATTTTATCAGCTAGTTCTGATATGGCGGCTACATCATCCAATTTCAAGCCTTCTTCAAGAACAGCAATAGCCAATGCCCGATAAATCGAGCCACTATCAAGATAATTCCAGCCCAGTTTCTTGGCAACTGCCCGGCTTACAGTCCCTTTTCCGGCGCCACTGGGCCCGTCAATGGTTAAAACCGGAAAACTCATGTCAGATTTAATCCTAATTTAGAAATCAATACTTTAAATTCCGGGAATGAGGTATTCACATTTTCGCAATCTTTAATGATAATCGTATCATTAGCTCGAAGCCCTGCAATGGAAAAGGCCATGGCAATCCGGTGATCACCATGTGACTCGACTTCTCCCCCGCCTATTTCGGACTGATTGATAATCATCCCATCTTCAGTCGGCGTAGCATCCACGCCCAGAATTTTCAATCCATCTGCCATAACCTGAATACGATCTGATTCCTTGACTCTTAATTCTTTTGCCCCTGCCAGCCGGGTTTGCCCTTCCGCGCAAGCCGCAGCCACAAATAATACCGGAAATTCATCTATTGCCAACGGCACCAATTCCTCCGGAATATCTATCCCTTTTAATTGAGCCGATCTAACGCGAATATCAGCCACTGGTTCTCCGCCCACAGTCTTCTCATTGAATACTTCAATATTGGCTCCCATCATTTTTAAAATATCAATGACGCCAGTCCGTGTAGGATTGATACCGACATGGTGCAACGTAACATCAGAATCAGGGGCGATACTGGCGCCCACCAGAAAAAATGCAGCTGATGAAATATCACTGGGTACATCTATATCGCAAGCTTTTAACGAGCCTTGCGAATTGATAATGGCTTTATTTCCTTCCCGTTTGACTGGATAAGAAAAACCATTGAGCATCCTCTCGGTATGATCACGGGTAGGCGCAGGCTCACTGACTACCGTTTCACCTTCAGCATACATACCGGCTAATAATAAACAGGATTTTACCTGAGCACTGGCTACCGGCATATCATAATGAATCCCTTTTAACGCTTTGCTACCTTTAATATGTAAGGGCGCAGTGCCATCAGCTTGCGTTTCAATCTCCGCCCCCATCAATGCCAATGGCTCGGTTACCCGGCGCATGGGTCTGGATTCCAATGATTGATCACCGGTTAAAGTAGAATCAAAACTTTGTCCCGCCAGCAAACCACTTAATAAGCGCATGGAAGTGCCAGAGTTGCCTAAATATAAGGGTTCAGCAGGTGCTTTAAGACCATGCTTTCCTACTCCATGAATGGTAACATTACCATTCTCTGGCCCTTCTATTTCCACCCCCATGGAACGAAAGGCTTTCAAAGTGGCCAAGGCATCTTCGGCTTCTAAAAAACCAGTAACATGAGTAGTTCCCTCAGCAATTGAGCCAAGCATAATTGATCGATGTGACATGGATTTATCGCCTGGAACACGAATGGTACCGTTTAAATGTCCGCCAGGTTGTACTGTAAAAGTAATCATTTGAAATATATTTATTTAGACTGTTCAAGAAAACGTTGCCGCGCATTCCGGGCATACGTAAAGGTATTAAAAAGTTGCTGACCTTGGTCATGTTCCAGCATCTGCTGAAGATTTCCTAATTCCGTTTGTAATTGCTGAATCAGGGGAATAATTTCTTGCTTATTGGCCAGACAAATATCCTGCCACATGGTAGGGTCGCTCGAGGCAATGCGGGTAAAGTCTTTAAAGCCTCCTGCCGCATATTTGAAAATTTCTTCCGTTTCATTCTTTTTCCCCAACAAATCAACAAGGGCAAAAGCCAGGATATGCGGCAAATGGCTGGTTGCAGCCAGCACTTTATCATGGTGCTCAACCGTCATTTCAGAAACTTCAGCGCCCAGATCTGTCCAAAAATGAACAATTTTATCAAGAGCTGTTTTTGATGTAGAAGCCAGTGGCGTAACAATCAAACGTTTATTCAGAAAAAGGCTGTCATCGCCTGCCTCAACACCACTGTTTTCAGCTCCAGCTATCGGATGAGCCGGAACAAAATTGGCCGGCACCTGTTTAAAAACCGCATTGGCAGCGGCAACAACACTCCCTTTAGTGCTGCAAACATCTGAATAAACAGTCTGCTCATTCCACAATGGCTTAAGCAATTTAAAAATATTCTCAACCGCACCTACCGGTGTAGCAATAATGACATAATCCGCCTGTTCAACAGCCGCCTCGATATCCGTATAAAAAGAATCGACAACTCCCAGCTGAACAGCCTTTTTAAGGTTTTCAACATCGTCAAACCTTCCAAACGCCACAATTTCACGACACAAACCCTGCTTCCTGGCAGCCCGTGCAATAGAGCTGCCTATCAATCCAATACCAATAATACAGAGCTTGTTAATCATCTTGTAAAACTTCGGTCAATGCTTGAATAAACAGGTTATTCTCAGCTTCCGTACCGATGCTGACCCTTAAAAACTCAGGCATTTCATAATTAGCCACCGGCCTGACAATAACCCCTTTATGTAACAAGGCATGATAGAACTTATCGGCATCTTGTTTTAGATTCACTGAAACAAAATTCCCGAACGAAGGTATCCATTCCAGACCCAGTTTTTTGAATGCTTGTGTTAATTGTTGCATTCCTTGTTTATTAACTGCCAAGGTCTCGTTTAAATAATCGGTATCCGACAAAGCTGTTTCAGCAGCAACAAGGGCCAATGAATTATTATTGAATGGTTGTCGAACCCTGTTTAACATATCGGCCATCTCAGGTGAGCTTAGACTATATCCGACCCGTAACCCAGCTAACCCATAAGCTTTAGAGAAGGTACGGGTAATCAGTAAATTAGGATATTTTTCAAGCCAGGAAACAGAATCAGCACGACTTTCCGGTACCACGTATTCGTAATAAGCCTCATCCACAACACACAGAACCGTTGCAGGCAGTGAGGCAATAAACTGCTCTAACACTTCAGCCTTTAATAAGGTTCCGGTTGGATTATTCGGATTTGCAATGAAAACCAGCCGGGTTCGGTCTGTTACTCTTGCCAGCATTGCGTCTAAATCATGTGCATAATTTTTTGCTGGGGCTACATTCGCTTTGGCGCCAACCGCCTGAGTGACCAACGGGTACACGGCAAACGCATGCTGCGAAAAGATAACTTCATGCTCTGGAGCCAGAAATGTGCGTGCAACCAGTTCCAGTATCTCATTCGAGCCATTTCCCAAAGTAATCTGGCTAATGTCTACACCATGTTTGTTCGCCAAAGCTGTTTTTAATGTAAAGCCATTGCCATCGGGATAACGTGTTAATTCGGGAATTGCCGATTGAATAGCCTGTGAAACTTTTGGACTAGTACCTAATGGATTTTCATTTGAAGCCAGTTTAACAATATTTTTAATCCCTAATTCTCGCTCCAACTCCTCTACCGGTTTACCCGGCGTATAAGGAACCAGCTTCTGCACGCCGGGAAGCGCCAAGTCAGCAATAGATTGATTATGATTCATAATTTTATTAAATAACAGCTTTTGGGTACGAGCCCAGAATTTTTAATAAATTGACATTTTCTTCCAGTACCGCCAATGCCTGCCTGACACCCTCATCTTGTGTATGTCCGTTAATATCGATAAAAAAGACATACTCCCACAACCCCTGCCTGGAGGGTCTCGATTCAATATGAGACAGGCCAATCTGATATTGTGCAAAAGGACGTAAAATATTATATAAAGCGCCGGATTCATTTCGGGTAGAGACAAGAATGGAAGTCTTATCATTTCCGGTAGAATCAGGACTGATATTTCCAATAATGATAAAGCGGGTGGTATTTTTACAATCGTCCTCTATGTTTTTTTCTAAAACATTAAGATTATATAACTCAGCTGCCACTTTACCTGCAATCGCTGCTTTATCTGAATTTTGCGCGGCCAGGCGAGCTGCTTCAGCATTACTGCTAACTGCGGTACAAGGAATACCGGGCAAATGAATATTCAACCACTGCCGGCATTGAGCCAATGACTGTTGATGAGAAAAAACTTCGGTAATCTGCTTTAAATCATCCATTTGCCCCATAAGATTCTGATGCACACGAATTTCAACCTCACCACAAATTTTTAAGGGCGAATTGATAAACTGATCAAGCGTATGAGCAATAACACCTTCTGTAGAATTCTCAACAGGGACAACGCCAAACTGATAATGTCCATTTTCAACAGCTGTAAAAATTTCCTGGATAGTGGCCACCGGAATATCTTTAACGGCATGGCCAAAATGCTTAAAAGTCGCTTGCTGGGTAAAAGTGCCCTCGGGGCCTAGATAAGCAACTTCTAAAGGTTTTTCCAATGCCAGACATGCCGACATGATTTCCCTGAAAAACCACATGGCCGTTTCGTCTGATAAAGGCCCTGGATTAAGCGCTTGAATCCTTCTTAACACAAGGGCCTCGCGATCCGGCCGATAAAAATTCCCGGTTTCACCTTGTGCCATTTTAGTTTTTGCAACTTCAATGGCACACTCGGCACGTTGATTAATCAACTTTAGAATTTGCCCATCAATCGAGTCAATTTTTTGCCGAAGTTCAGAAAGCGGGATAATCTCGGTCATCTTTGCCTCTCTAGTGCGTTTTTTCAAACTCAAGCATAAAATCAATTAGAGCATCCACACCTGCCTCAGGCATTGCATTATAAATACTGGCCCTCATTCCGCCGACAGACCGATGCCCTTTCAGGCTGCCTAGTCCATTCTGTTCCGCAAGCGCCAGAAACTCTTTATCCAAGCTACTGTCTGCCAAAACAAAAGGGATATTCATTCGGGAACGATATTTAATATCAACAGGATTACTATATAAATCAGACTGGTCTATTACCTGATAAAGCTTATTGGCCTTACGTATATTAATTTG
>CAYLNS010000077.1:0-3541 GCA_964385115.1 uncultured Methylomarinum sp. | reverse complement strand
ATCACCCACATCAGGAATCTGCTGGAATTCAACACCGTGAATCGTTTCATTACTGGTATAGTGCAAATAACCGGCACTTGAATCAACATCCCAGTCTTGAATATCAGGAATCGTAGTAAATGCAGATGTTTCAGAACTGGCTGAAATATGTACATCACAATATCGCTGGGCATCTTTAATAGCTTTGGTCGACCATGCGCCGGTATTGACGTAACAAGCCTTATTATTGTCTGCAAGAATATTAAGCGGAATGAACGAAAATTGCGCCGTTGCACCACCTTGCAACAAAGCAATTTTGTAATTGTCCGGAATGCCCATCAAGCCTTTAAGGTCATGGAAAACTTCCTCTGCAATCGACATAAAATGCTTACCGCGATGACTCATTTCCATCACCGACATGCCCGTACCCTGCCAATCCAGCATCTCTTGCTGAGCCTGTAACAATACTGGCTCAGGTAATGTGGAAGGTCCTGCACTAAAATTAAATATTCGGGACATTATTCCTGTTCTCCGTTGCTGTCATTCTGTTCTGATTCAAGTTCATCCGGCAAAGCGTCAATGCGATCAACACCCACAACCTTTTCACCTTTATCAGGTTTTATAACTGTTACACCCTGCGTATTACGGCCCATAATACGAATTTCAGACACCCGTGTTCTGACAAGTGTCCCACCATCAGTAATCAACATAATCTCATCATCTTCATTGACCAATACCGCACCCACAACAGCCCCATTACGCTCAGAAGTCTGGATAGCAATAAGCCCTTGGCCACCGCGCTTATGACGGGTAAACTCCTCCAGTCGGGTTCGTTTGCCAAAACCATTTTCTGTGACAATAAGTACGGTACCCTCACTCGCAACAATCAGTGAAATCACTTTTTGTTCAGGCTGTAGGCGAATCCCCCTGACTCCCGCAGCAGTTCTTCCCATAGACCTGACATCGGACTCATTAAAACAAACCGCCTTACCGTCACTGCTAAATAAAAGCACATTTTGCTGGCCATCGGTAATTGCCACACCCACTAACGTATCATTTTCCCGAAGATCTATAGCGATTTTGCCATTGGATCGTTGACGCTCAAACTCTTTCAACGGAGTCTTTTTAACTGTTCCAGCCGCGGTTGCCATGAAAATATATTTATCCTGACTATATTCACGGACAGTCAACATCGCATTGATTTTCTCACCCTCTTCCAGCGGCAGCAAATTAACAAATGGCTTGCCTCTGGAAGAACGACTGGCAACAGGTAGATTAAAGACTTTCAGCCAATAAACCTTCCCAGTCGATGAAAAACACAGAATCGTATCATGAGTATTGGCTATTATTAATTTCTCGACAAAATCCTGTTCTTTTGTTGCCGTCGCCGATTTACCCCGTCCACCACGCTTTTGCGCCTTATAATCATCTAACGGCTGAGATTTAACATAACCTTCATGCGACATGGTCACCACCATATCCTCTTCAGTTATCAAATCTTCCGCAGTCAAATTCAAATAATCCTGAATAATTTCTGTCCGGCGTTCATCGCCAAACTGGTCTCGCACATCCTCCAACTCTTCTTTTATCACTTCAAGCAACCGGATATCACTACCCAGAATATGAAGATATTCATCTATCTGTTCAAGTAATTGTTTGTATTCATTGACAATCTTTTCCTGCTCCAGACCTGTCAGGCGGTGTAATCGTAAATCTAAAATTGCTTGGGCCTGGGCTTCAGATAACCTATAAAGACCATCTTTAAGGCCAAATTCAATAGCTAAGTCTTCGGGTCTTGAGCGTTCGGAATCTGCTCTGTCCAAAAGGGAAGTAACCAAACCCGCCTGCCATTGTTTACTCAACAAACCTTTTTTAGCTTCTGCAGGATTAGGAGAAGTTTTGATAAGTTCAATCATCTCATCAATATTGGCCAGAGCAATCGCAAGCCCTTCGAGTATATGCGCACGTTCACGTGCTTTACGTAAATTATAAAGCGTTCTACGGGTAACGATTTCCCGGCGATGTTCGATAAAAGCGGCCAGTATTTCTTTAAGATTCATGCATCGTGGACGCCCATGATGCAAGGCAACCATATTAATGCCGAATACAGTCTGTAACTGAGTCTGTTTATACAGATTATTCAGAATAATTTCCGGCACTTCACCTCGACGTAATTCAATGACCATACGCATGCCATCTTTATCTGATTCATCCCTTAATCCCGATATACCTTCAATTTTGCCTTCCTTAATCATCTCGGCAATTTTTTCCAGCAAACGGGCTTTATTAACCTGATATGGCAATTCAGTCACAATAATAGACTGACGACTTCCATCACCAATATCTTCGAAATGACACCTGGCACGTAAATATATTTTTCCACGGCCAGTAGAATAAGCATCATAAATACCGGATGCTCCATTGATAATACCTGCAGTAGGAAAATCAGGTCCGGGAATAAACTGGATAAGCTCTGCTATGTTTAAGTCAGGATTTTCAATCAGTGCCAAACAAGCTGAAATGACTTCTGTCAGATTATGGGGTGGGATATTAGTCGCCATTCCAACCGCAATACCCGATGAGCCATTAGCCAGAAGATTCGGAATCCGGGTGGGCATAACCGTCGGTTCAGATTCTGATTCATCATAATTCGGGATAAAATCTACGGTTTCCTTGTCCAGATCCGCTAACAACTCATGTGCGATTCTAGACATCCGGACTTCGGTATATCGCATAGCTGCAGGTGAGTCACCATCAACCGAACCAAAATTACCCTGCCCATCAACCAGCATATAGCGTAAAGAAAAAGGCTGCGCCATTCTGACAATAGTGTCATAAACAGCTGTGTCGCCGTGTGGATGATATTTACCTATCACATCCCCAACAACACGTGCTGATTTCTTGTAAGGCTTATTCCAATCATTCCCTAGCACATGCATTGCGTATAACACACGTCGGTGAACGGGCTTTAAGCCATCCCTAACATCTGGAAGTGCCCGCCCAACAATGACACTCATTGCATAGTCTAGATAAGACTGCTTCATCTCATCTTCGAGATTTACGGGAAATATTTCTTTTGCGAAGTCTGACATAGCTTCGAGGTATCCTATTTCAATCGAAAAGGTGCAAAGTCAATTACTGACAATATCTGCAATGATTATTTTGCATAACGCAACTCAAGTGATTGCAATCGGTAACGATTACAATACTCACCCACACCCCAACAAATTTCCTTATTACAAAGCCCCTTCTAATGAATAATCATTAAAACAACTTTACCGCTCATAAGGCTCTAAAAAGCTGTTTATTATAACAAACTATCAAAGATGAGTCGAAATAGCCCGGCAAAATGAATTCAATCAATTCCTCATCTCTAAAATACTTGGCCATTACAGACAGTTGTTATGGAAACGAGACACGCATACACAGTCCGCCCCGGGAAGGAGAGACTGATAATCTCCAGAAGGCACAAGGGAAACAAGCAAAAACCAAGAAAAAAAGCGTGCGAGGAAAACAATTATTAGTCCCGACTACTCATAAAGCCATTTAGTACGAAATAGCG
>CAYLNS010000076.1:0-11416 GCA_964385115.1 uncultured Methylomarinum sp. | reverse complement strand
TCTGTGAAAAACTTAGTGATTATTTGCTTGTAATGCTTTCAGCTCTTGCTGAATTTCCGGTTTTAAAAATCTTTTCAAGCCACGGCCTAATTGTTTGGCTAATAGTTGTACTGCCTGGTGTTTCTCGATGGCTTGCCAGCTATCGGAACCGCGGTATTTTGCCAGTGCTCTTCTGACCTGGTCGCATAGATAACATTCTGTTCCTGCGGGCAAGGTTGCGTGTAAGTCTCTTATCAAATGTGGAGTGATTTTGTTCATGATAACCTCCTACTTGATTGAATAAAGATGCTGTCTGTCGAATATAAATGACAGGCTTTCAATTTATGAATTACGTGAGAAAAAATCAAGTGTTTTTGTCTGAATTTGAATATTTATTGATCTAAATCAAAAACGAAGATGGGCATATATGCCGCCTCCATTAACATGTCATCATCTTCTTTGGGGTGAGTAATTTGCTTTATATTACGTTATAAAATAAAGGTTCGCCGGTGGGTATTTCTTTGTTGATGATGTCATCGGGCGATAAGGATTCAAGATGCATAATCAATGCTCTTAATGAATTGCCATGCGCTACCACCAGAACTGTTTTGCCTTGTTGCAGCTGGGGAAGAATCTGTTGTTGGTAATAGGGCAGCACCCGGGCCCGGGTCATTTCCAGGCTTTCGCCATTCGGCGGGGCAATGTTATAGCTCCTGCGCCATAAATGTACCTGTTCCTCACCAAATTGTTTTCTGGCCAGATCTTTATTCATGCCCTGTAAATCACCATAATAGCGTTCATTGATTTTGTCGGACATGTAGATTTTTAATTCTTTCCGATCGCTTTCATCAGCTACAAAATGCTCATACCAGGGCTGGCTTTTTTCATGGACCCGGATGTAATACTCGCAGTGCCGGTTTTGTTTAAGGATTTCATACAAGGTATCCTGAGCCCTTTGCAAGGTGGAGGTAAAGGCAATATCAAAACGCTCATCTGCCAAGCTTTGTCCGGCTTTTTCGGCTTCCTGCATGCCCTTGCGGCTGAGTGAAATATCCACCCAGCCGGTAAAACGGTTTTGCAGATTCCAGATGGATTGGCCGTGACGAACCAGTACCAGTCTGGACATTATTTTGGCTCCCATTTCCAGTTACGCACTGCTGGCATATCTTCACCATAACGGCGTATATATTCTTTATGCTCTACCAGCAGATTTTTCATTTTCTGCTTAATATGAGCGCCGGTCGCTTTTAAAGTTTCCACGCGGTCAATCACATCCATCACCAGATGAAAGCGGTCGAGTTCATTCAGTACGACCATGTCGAACGGCGTGGTAGTCGTGCCTTCTTCCTTATAACCTCTGACATGAATATTTTTATGATTGGTGCGCCGGTAAGTCAGCCGATGAATCAGCCAGGGATAACCGTGAAAAGCAAAAATAACCGGCTGGCTTTCGGTAAACAGGGAGTCAAAATCCTTGTCTGACAAACCGGCCGGATGTTCTGATTCGGGCTGCAATGTCATCAGGTTAACGACATTGACCAGCCTTATTTTCAGTTCCGGAAAGTATTCCCGCAACAGCGAAACAGCCGCCAGAGATTCCAGTGTCGGCACATCGCCGGCACAGGCCATGACCACATCAGGCTGTTGCTGTTGATCATTACTGGCCCACTCCCAGATGCCAATGCCTGCAGTACAATGTTTGATGGCGGCATCCATGGATAAATACTGTAATTCAGGCTGCTTGCCGGCAACGATGACATTGATTTTATCGCGGCTGCGCAAGCAATGGTCGGTGACCCACAACAGGGTATTGGCATCGGGTGGCAGAAACACCTGAATAATGTCAGATTTTTTATTGACAACATGGTCAATAAATCCCGGATCCTGATGGCTGAAGCCATTATGATCCTGCCGCCAGACATGGGAGGTCAACAGGTAGTTGAGCGAGGCAATCGGCCGCCGCCAGGGGATTTCTCTGGTGACTTTAAGCCATTTCGCATGCTGGTTGAGCATGGAATCGACGATATGAATAAAGGCTTCATAACAGGAAAAAAACCCGTGCCGGCCGGTTAATAAATAGCCTTCCAGCCAGCCCTGGCACTGGTGTTCACTCAGCACTTCCATAATCCGGCCATCAACAGACAGATGATCATCAGTATCCAGAATGTCGGCGACAAAGACCCTGTCGGTCACTTCAAACAGGGCACTGAGGCGGTTGGAAGCGGTTTCATCCGGGCCCATGACTCTGAAATTGCGGCTGTGCATATTGGCTGCCATGACATCTCTGAGAAACACGCCCATCTGCCGGGTGGCTTCTGCCATGTGGGTGCCCGGTTGTTGAATATCAACGGCATAGTCTCTGAAGTTTGGCATGCGCAATGCTTTAAGCAATATCCCGCCATTGGCATGGGGATTGGCGCCCATGCGTAACACACCTTTTGGTGCCAGTTCGGCCAGTTCATCGATTAATTTGCCTTGCTCATCAAACAGTTCCTGTGGACGGTAACTGAGCATCCATTGCTCCAGCATTTGTAAGTGTTCCGGGTTTTCGGCAAGACCGGATAAGGGAACCTGATGTGATCGAAAACTGTTTTCAACAGGCAGGCCATCCACTTCTTTGGGGCCAGTCCAGCCTTTCGGGGTTTTAAGCACAATCATGGGCCAGATGGGGCGACCTGAAAAGCCATTATTGCGGGCATTGGATTGGATAGCCTTGATTTCATCGGTCACAATATCCAGCGTTTGCGCCATTTTTTGGTGCATGATTTGCGGATCATCGCCTTCTACAAAATACGGTTTGTAACCGTAACCGGTGAGTAAGGCATTTAATTCACTATGACTGATACGGGCCAGCAATGTCGGGTTGGCGATTTTATAGCCATTTAAATGCAGAATCGGTAAAACAGCGCCATCATTGACCGGGTTGATAAATTTGTTACCATGCCAGCCGGTCGCCAGCGGCCCTGTTTCCGCCTCGCCATCCCCCACCACACAGCAGGCAATCAAGTCCGGATTATCCAGTACCGCGCCAAAAGCATGTGAGAGGGAGTAGCCGAGTTCTCCGCCTTCATGTATCGAGCCGGGGGTTTCGGGTGCGACATGACTGGGAATCCCGCCAGGAAATGAAAATTGTTTGAACAGGCGTTTCATGCCTCTTTCATCCTGGGAGATATTGGGATAAATCTCGCTGTAAGTTCCTTCCAGATAGGTGTTGGCCACCAGGCCCGGGCCACCGTGTCCGGGACCGGTGATATAAATGACACTGAGATCTTTGTTGTTGATTACCCGGTTTAAATGAACATAGATAAAATTCAGCCCGGGCGTGGTTCCAAAATGCCCCAGCAGCCGCGGTTTAATATGTTCAATGGATAGCGGTTCCTTTAATAAAGGGTTATCCATTAAATAGATTTGGCCGACGGATAAATAATTAGCGGCCCGCCAGTAGGCATCTATTTTTTGCAGTTCATCATCGGATAAGGGTAAGCCGGTAGTTTGATTATTCACGATTGCCTCCCAGGGCGAGTTGTATGGTTTCGTATGCGATTATTTGTTCTTCATTGGTCGGTATGACCCAGACAGAAACGGAACTGTCCGGGCTGCTGATATTGTCAGCCTGTTGCTGATTGGCATCCTCATTCAGCTTGATACCCAGCCAGTGCAAATTCTGGCAGATTCTCTGCCGGATAACGGCTGCATGCTCACCGATGCCACCGGTAAACACCAGGCTGTCGATACCTTGCAGTGTCGATACCATGGCGCCGACGGCTTTACACACCTGATAGATGAAAACATCAATGGCTGTCTGTGCATCGGTATGCGGGCTATCGAGTAATGTTTTCATATCGGCGCTGATGCCTGATAAGCCCAGCAGACCTGAGCGGTTGTGCAGCAAATCGGATATGTCATCAGCATTCAGATTTTTCTCCCGCATTAAATACAGCACAATGGCCGGGTCAATGGAACCGCAGCGGCTGCCCATCGGCAGTCCATCCAACGGGGTGAAACTCATGGTTGTCGCCATGCTTTTACCGTTTAACAGCGCGCATAAACTGCAGCCCTGGCCTAAATGTGCGATAACAGTTCGGCCTGTCGCCGTGGTTTTAGAATAATCGGGCAGGGCCCTGGCAATATACTGATAAGACAGGCCATGAAAACCATAATGACGAATACCTTCCTGATACAGTGCTTTAGGCAAGGCAAAGCGTTTCGCCACTTCGGGCTGGCTTTGATGAAAAGCGGTATCGAAACAGGCCACCTGTATTAAATCAGGTTGTAAGGTTTTAAGGGCCTCAATGGCAATCAGGTTATGCGGCTGATGCAAGGGCGCCAGGGGAATCAGTTGCTGAAGCTGTTTGAAAATATCCTCGTCAATGATGACGGGTGAGGTCAGCTGACTGCCGCCATGCACAATCCGATGGCCAGCGGCGATGATATGTAAATGGGCGAGTTGTTCCGCCAGGCTGGATAATATCAGTTGCAGTGCATGCTGGTGATTTTGTATGGTTCGCTCATCGCTGATCAGACTTTGCTTGTGGCGGGTTTCCAGTAAGCTGAAATGCGCCTTGTGGCCACTACCAATGCCGGCAACTTGTCCGCGGAACAGGCATTCAGTCTCTTGAGCGCTGAATAGGGCAAATTTGATGCTGGAAGATCCGGCATTAATAATCAGGATGACAGGTTGCATCATATTTTTTTCGGCAGAATATGCTGACCAGACTTTTCAGAACAGATTTGCTTCGCCATGTTGGAGCGAGTGAACGAAAAACTTATTTGTGCCATAAAATATGGTTTGCCTCCAGGGGTACGTTGATATGCGCATGAAACGGCACAATCCGGGGGGTGTAATGTGAAGCAGGCCGTTGCGTTTTGACAAAGACACTGTATTCATAGCCATGCACCGCACCAATCAGTTTATCAGCCTGCTGCATGTCATAAATTTCCGGAAGCGCACCGTCCAGCCCTTCGGCATAAAGCTGGATTTTGATGGCATCGGTATCAATATCATCAGTATAAACCTGTACTTCGAAATGATGCCCTTCTTCTGTTGAATCTATTTTAATGTCACCAAACCACAAATGTTCCCAGTTTGTGTCCAGATTTTTAATCCATTGATGGTAGGCTTTGCCTGTTGCGCCCTGTTTTGTCGAGCGTTGATTCCAGGCGCGGGCAGCGGGTAAATAATATTGTTCGGTATATTGTCTGACCGCTCTTTCGGCGGAGTAGACCGGCGTCAGCGTGGCCATGCTTTCGCGCATTTTTGCAACCCACTGGGGCGGAATTCCGCGGCTGTCACGGTTGTAAAATGTCGGAATGACTTCCTGTTCAAGTAAATCATACAAGGCATTGGCTTCACTGACATCCCAGGCCGGATCATCATCATGTTCCTGTCCATCACCCAAAGCCCAGCCTACGTCGGGGGTATAGGCTTCCGCCCACCAGCCGTCCAGCTCAGATATATTGATACCCCCATTGACCAGGACTTTCATGCCGCTGGTGCCACAGGCTTCCCATGGGCGGCGTGGGGTATTCAGCCAGACATCCACGCCCTGGACCAGTCGTTCGGTAAGAGACATATCATAATCGCTGAGAAACATGACGTGTTTTCGGACTTCTGGCTGGCGGATAAAGCGTATCCATTGTTGAATCAAGGCTTGTCCAGGGTAGTCCAGGGGATGAGCCTTACCGGCTAACAATAGTTGAACGGGTCGTTCAGGATTGGTGAGTAATTTAAATAAGCGTTCCGGGTTTTGCAGCAGCAAGTTGGGGCGTTTGTAGGTTGCAAAACGTCGGGCAAAGCCAAGCGTCAGAATATTGGGGTCAAATAAGGTTTTGGCTTCATCGGTTTTATGCAAAGGGGCGCCCGATGCAGCCAAATCTCTGGATAAGCGTTTGCGGGCAAATTCAATCAAGGCATGGCGATTTTGGGTGCGAAATTCCCACAGCGTGGAATCTGAAAGACAATGAATGTTTTCAGCCAGGTTTTTAGTCATGCCCATCCAGCGGTCCTTGCCGCAACTACAGGTCCAGATTTCATCAGCAACCGGTGAGTCCCAGCTTGGCATATGAACACCGTTGGTGACATGGCCCACCGGGATTTCATATTTAGGCCAGCGCGGGAACAAGGGTTGAAAAATATGCCGGCTCACCCGGCCATGCAGTTGGCTGACACCATTGACCGCGCCACTGCCCCGGATAGCCAGATAGGCCATATTAAAAAGCTCAGAAGAATCTTCAGGATTATTGCGGCCGAGAGCCAATAACTCGTCGAGGCTGATATGCAAACCATTTTTTGCATAGTCGCCTAAATATTGCTCAATCAGCGCCGGGGTAAACAGGTCAAATCCTGCCGCGACAGCCGTATGCGTGGTAAACAGGTTTCCGGCGCGGGTGATTGTCAAGGCTTCTTCAAAAGATACGCCTGTTTCCCGCATAAAGCTGCGGGCTCTTTCCAATACAGCGAGCGCCGCATGGCCTTCGTTTAAATGACAGACTTCCGGTTTTAGCTTTAATGCTTTAAGAACAAGCCAGCCGGCAATGCCTAAAATCATTTCCTGTTGCAGTCTTAATTCAGGCCCGCCACCATATAATTCACTGGTAATCCCTTGATGAACCGGCAGGTTGGCGGCATCATTACTGTCCAGTAAATACAGCGTGACTCTGCCAACCTGGGCCTGCCAGACTTTTAACCAGACATAATAGCCCGGCAAAGTAATTTTAATGCGTAACCATTCACCATTTTCCTGGCGTACCGGGCTGATGGGTAATTGCCCCGGGTCATTGTAGGAATAAAAGGCAAGTTGCCTGCCATCCTTATCAATCATCTGTCGGAAATAGCCGCGTTGGTACAATAAGCCGATACCGACCACCGGTACACCCAGATCACTGGCGGCTTTTAGCTGGTCACCGGCGACATTGCCCAGGCCGCCGGAATAAATAGGCAGGGCTTCGCTTAACATAAATTCCATGCTGAAATAGGCGATGCATGATAAGTCTGAATTGGCATGATTGTTTTGAAACCATCCTGAGGATTCCATCCGCTGCTGCTTGTCCTGAATGATGTCCTTGAGCATTTTTTTAAAAACAGGGTCAGTCAGGACTTCGATGATTTTATCGCGTGAGGCAGTTTGCAAAATGCCCCATGGATTGCGCGTCAGCTCCCATAAATCCGGGTCCAGAGCTTGCCATAACTTGTCGCCTTTATGATTCCAGGCACTGTGCATGTCCAAAGCCAGATCAACCAGATGTTCAATGCCGTCTATATCCATGAGTAACGGTCTGCCGAGTCGGTATTTAGGATGGATTTTTTTATGCATGATCTGTCCGCGGTAGGTAGTGTTTGCAATCTTTAAAGAACTGAATTAGACAGCATCTTTATTAATTTGTTACAAAAAATTGATGCTTTTTGTTTAATTCCTTGGGTGATGGATTAGAGCTTTATGATAAAACAGAATCAAGCATAGCCGGTTTTTATGACAGTCTGGTGACGAGCTTATGCTCCAGATTTGTTCGGGTTCAGGAGGCAGTTGCTTCCTGAGCCCACTTTGGAAGGTATATCAAGAGGCTGAAAACATTTATTTTTGTAAAAACGAGTCAATGCTATGACTGATTCGTTGCTCAATGGATTTAAAGTCATAGCCGGAATGGGTGCGCATCAGGCCTTTATTTAGCATCATTGAGCCGACAAAAATCAGAATAATGCCTGATAACTGGAAAAAACGCCGGGTTGTTTTACTGGAAAACAGGCGGGCCAGATAACCAAAACTTAATAATGCGGGCAGGGTGCCGAGCCCGAACAAGGTCAGAATTTTAGCCCCTTGTATTGGGTCGCTGCTGCCGGCCGCCATGACGTACATGGCCTGTAACGGGCCGCAGCCCAATAAAAATCCGGAAAAAAAACCGATAAAAAAGGGGCTGCGCGAGCGTTTGTTGTGTTTCTGAACGAATTGGGTGACACGTTTGGGTTGTCTGATATGGATATATTTTAATATCTTATTAAACCCTAACATGTTCAGACCAAAGAGTATCAAAAACAGGCCGGCGGCAATATTGGTCAGCCCTTGCATGAAAGGGGTGATGCTGACCATTGAGCCAAGTAAGCCAAATAAGGCACCAAACATGGCATAGGATAAGGTCTTGCCGAAACCGTATAAAAAATGTGACAGCCAGGAGGGACGATGCATTTCTGCATCTTTAGCGGTATAACTTAATACAAAACCACCACACATACCAATACAATGCAGGCCAGTAATCAGGCCGACAATAAAAACCATGCTGTCACTGAGATGGGAGCCCAATTCAGGCACGGTAAGCTGATGGGATAGCTTGCGGGCCGCTATCATCACAGCCGCTAATGCGGCAACGGCAAGTATTACAAACAGTACTTTAAGCCATAGTGGTCTTTTGCTTGTTAATGACTCAGATTCAACTGAATAGCCATTCGACTCAATGGCCTGGATGATTTCATCAGGATGGGTTTGTTGTGGGTCAAAACTGACATTCACGCTACCTGATTTGTAGTCAGCTTTGACTGTTTCCACGCCAGTTAATTTTGATACAGCCGTTTCAATGATGGCTTCACAGCCCTCACATTGCATTCCGGAAACAGTGAATTTAATTTGTCGCATTGGTCGCTACCGTATGTTGTCGATTAAAGAATAGTTCCTCCCCCTCAAAGTTACTATTGTTGTAATGGTTTACCGGCTTTCCGGATAACTGATTTATTATGGATGCATGTTTTTGTGATGTATGGCATGGCCCGAAACGGCATGTCTGGCATGGTCTGTTAATTGAGCATTAAACCATTGATGAATTGCTGTTATCAAGTCAGGATTTTTCGCTGTATAGGTAATTTGCGCCCCTTGCGGGATTTTCTGATATTCAATTTTCAATTGTTCGGGATTTGCCTGTTTCAGACTCTGCAGGCCTGGCATGGCATTACCGTGAATCTTGCTGGGATCAGAAAAAACACCCTGTTGAAAATCATCCGCAATTTTTTTCAGGTGTTCACGAATCAGTTTGATTTGAGTCGTATTTTCAGGGTCTTTAACAATCACTTGCTGAATACCCCCTTGCCTGGTTTTTGTAAAAACATGTGTAGTCAGATCCAGATCAAACGGCATGACGTGAGCACCCCGTCTGGCTATTTCATCCAGCCGTTCTTCACTGGCTTTTTCAATGGAAAAAGCCGAGTTTATAAATAGAAGACTCAAGCTAATTATTAAAAATTGTTTAATAGTGTCCATTTTTGATTCGTTTTTTGAAGCCTGAATCCGTTGCGTTCAACGGATTCAGGCGAAGTTTACTTGATTAATAAATCCCGCATCATGCCCAGGTCTTCGTGCTCAAGGTTATGACAGTGATACATAAACGGACCGGTATAATCATTAAAAGGTTTCAATAATGTGACTCTTTCTCCAGGCATAACCAGGACAGTGTCTTTCCAACCCTGGTCAACCAGACCCTTAGCGATACTGGCATGGGCCTGTCTGAAACGCGGATTGACTTCCCGCTTAACAATCTGGAATTGTTCGCCATGTAAATGCATGGGATGAGGCATAGCCATACCATGTCCTCCGGTAAATCCATTATCAAACTGCATTAATTGCAAAGTATTCACCGGGATAACTTCATCCGGTCGAATATCATTCATTTTATAAGAGCGGCCATTCAATAATGCCGACATATGTCGCATGGACAGTCTTATGACCCGAGGGTTTTCCGGGTTTGCAGCATCATTAATGTTAAGGGATTGCATAGGCAGTAAGCGGTCGGGCAGAGGACTGTTTGAAGCTGATTTTTTAACAACTTTGACTTTGAGTACAGGATAGTCACCACCTAAGGGCAGTTCGGAACCTCCCATCATGCCCCCCATACCACCACGCATCCCCATCATGCCGCCTCCCATGCGACCGCCACGCATACCCATCATGCCACCACCTCCCATTCGTCCACCCATGCCACCGCCCATCATGCCGTGCATGGATGCGCCTTCAAAAGGGATGCTGCGCAGGGTGAGTTCGGTCCCCACAGGTTGATTGCTGAAATCAACCCAGATTTCTCTACGTTCAGCGGGCGCCAGCATGACATACGGCACAGTCTCAGGTTTTTCCAGCAAGCCACCATCGGTGGCAATAACAGTTATCGGGCTACCATCATCCCAGGCCAGTTTATAAATTCTTGAGTTTGAGCCATTTAACAGCCGTAAACGATATGAGCGGGTTTCAACCGGTAACACAAAATCAGGTTGTCCGTTAATCATGATTTGATTTCCCAAAAAACCCCGCATTTTCTGCATCATATTATTGCTGTAGCTTAGCTGGTTATTTTGGTCAAAACTGCGATCTTGAATGGCCAGTGGAACATCATATTGCCCTCTGGGTAATTGCAGAGCCTGTTCTTCTGGATCTGTCACAATAATCAGTCCCGCCAGCCCTGAATAAACCTGTTTTGCGGTTACACTATGAGTATGGGCGTGATACCAATAAGTACCTGCGCGGTTTAATATTTCAAATTCATAGACAAAGCTTTCTCCATGATTAATTGCATACATGGGGTTGCCATCCATTTTGGATGGCACATGCAGGCCATGCCAGTGCAGAATGGATTCGGCAGGTAGGTTGTTTTTTAGATAAATTCGGACCTTTTGCCCTTTTTTCAAATGTAATATAGGCGCCAGATAGCTTGCCGGAATATTCTCTATTGTGTGTGAGGAGCCTTTCAGGACTTTTCCATAAACTTTCCAGACGCGGGTATCAGGCCCTTTAAATATGGGGATGGTGACAGATTCCATTTTAAGTTCAATTTCCACATCTGCATGAAAATTGGCGGAGGGCTTATTAACTGCTCCTGGAAGCGCCGCATTAGTCAGGCTTGGAAAGCTGGCGGCAGTGGCGGCAATACTGGAATATTGTAAGAATTTGCGTCGTTGCTGATTAATGGGAGTATTCATGAGAAGCACCTGTGAAGAAAAGGATATAAAATCAACATACTCCAATTTTATAATATTATCAAGTAATGATATTTAGTTGTTTTACTGTGCTTTTTCATCTTTTATCAAGATGAACCAAGCCATCATTATAGAGTCCCATATTGTTTCAATTATCACTCAAGGGCTCCTTTATGTTGATTAAAAAACCTGCCTCTATTCAGAACAGTGAAATAACGCCGCAGCCTATTTTTAATTCACGCCGGAAAATCATTAAATCTGCCATGGGAATGAGCGCATTGTTGATTTTAGATAAAGCGCAAGCAGGGATAAAAAAATATCAGCAGGTGCCTGTCGGGCCGTATTCATCAGATCTCTCGGTCACGGACTTTGAGGATGTCAGCAGTTATACCAACTATTATGAATTTACCACCAATAAGACAGATTCAACCGTATTGGCTCAAGCATTAAAAATAAAACCCTGGCAGCTTGAAATTGCCGGTGAAGTGGAAA
>CAYLNS010000075.1:0-11481 GCA_964385115.1 uncultured Methylomarinum sp. | reverse complement strand
GACAAACACTGGAAAATGTTGGGTTTCGTTCCTCAACCCAACCTACATTTTGTCTTATCTTAATGGTAATGAAAACCTCCTCTCTGGTTCCCATGGTCTCCGTGGGAATCCATACCGGACGTTCCAGGCAATAGTATGCTTCCTCATACCGGATTATGCAAACAAGAAAATTTATTATCAATGGATATAAGCAGAAATTAAAATCATGCCCAGAATAGTTCTTGGAATTGAATATGATGGCAGTCATTTTCATGGCTGGCAATGGCAGCGGGGCGCGCGAACGGTACAGGCCGAACTGGAAAAAGCGCTGTCTAAAATAGCCAATCAACCTGTAACGGTTGTTTGTGCCGGACGAACGGATACCGGGGTTCATGCCCTGGAACAGGTTGTTCATTTTGACTGTCCGGTCGAACGTGATAATCATGCCTGGGTGATGGGGGGTAACAGTCAGTTACCCGAGGATATCCGGATTCTTTGGGCGCAACCGGCTGTTGATGATTTTCATGCCCGTTACAGCGCTATTGCACGATTTTATCGTTATATTATTTTAAATCGTAAGGTCAAGTCGGCGCTTATGCCGCATCAGGCAACCTGGTGTTATGAGCCATTAGATGAGCAGAAAATGCATTTAGCTGCACAGAGCCTGATTGGTGAACATGATTTTTCTTCCTTCAGGGCGTCCAGTTGCCAGTCAAAAAGTCCCAGCCGGTTAATGTATTTTGTCGATGTTTACCGACAACAGAATCAGGTGATCATTGACCTGTCAGCCAATGCCTTTGTGCATCATATGGTCAGAAATATTGCTGGTGTTCTGATGGCTGTTGGGCGTGGTAGTCAGCCGGTCAGTTGGGTTGAAGATTTATTGGAAATTAAAGACCGTAAACAGGGAGGGATGACCGCACCTCCTGATGGTCTTTATCTGGGAGGTGTGTATTATCCTGAACAATACCGGATAAACCCCCATCCGTTATTTGCCAGGTTACCAAAAAATGCCAGCCGCTTTGATTAAAAACTGGTTTTTACCGAAAAAATAAGGGACTATACGAACAATTAACCAAAATTGTTTTTCAGGAACAATGACCGTGACGATGAGAATAACTAACACACCAAAATTGCTAGCCGGATGTTCATTGTTGCTGGTGGCTTCATCAGGGTATTGTGATTCAGATGATTTACTGGATCTTTCGGTTGAGGATTTATTGAATGTTGAAGTGACATCGGTATCCAAAAAGGCGCATTCCCTGAATGATTCGGCAGCTGCTGTGTCGGTTATTACACAAGAAGATATTCGCCGGATTGGGGCCCGCTCTGTTCCTGAAGCCTTGCGATTAGTTCCGGGGGTGGATGTGGCTAAAATAGATGCTTCCCGGTGGGCGGTCAGTATTCGTGGTTTCAACAATCGAATGTCCAATAAATTGCTGGTGTTGGTGGATGGCAGAAATGTCTACACCCGTGCTTTTTCCGGTGTCTATTGGGAACAACAGAACCTGATGCTGGAGGATATTGAACGTATCGAAGTCATTCGTGGATCGGGGGCTACGTTGTGGGGAGCGAATGCCGTTAACGGCGTTATTAATATTATCACCCGTCATTCATCCAAAACCCAGGGTGGGTTGTTGGTGGGCGGTGGCGGGACAGAGGAAAAAGGTTTTGGTGCATTTCGTTACGGCGGTCAATTAAACGATAACACCACGGCCAGAGCCTATATCAAAGGGGATGTTCGCGATCAAAACCACCTGACTTCGGGAGGAAAAGGGAATGATGGCTGGGAAGGCGTTCGAACGGGGTTTAGATTGGATAGCGAACAATCTGTTTATGATTCAGTGACGATTCAGGGGGATGCCTTTTATAATTGGGAAGACAAACAGACAGTGCTACCCAGTGTTAATCCACCTTATCAGTTGGAGTTCGATGAGCGTATCGATAGTTTTGGCGGGAATGCTTTGTTTCGATATAAACATATTTTTTCGCCGACTTCGGATTATTCTTTACAGGTGTACTATGATTTTTATCAGGTGAATGATGTTCAGCGACTGGAAAATCGGCATGCAATTGATGTGGATTTTCAACATCGTTTTTCCCTGCTGGAGTGGAATGATGTGGTCTGGGGAGCCAGATATCGATATAGCCATGATAATTTTGAGTTTAGACCCGGATTTGCGTCAATGACGCCTCAAAGCCGTAATGATCAGCTGGTCAGTGCTTTTGTGCAGGATGAAATTACAATAGTGGAAAATCACTTGTGGCTGACCCTGGGGTCGAAATTTCAGCATAATGATTACAGTGGCTTTGAAGTGCAACCCAGCGCCAGGTTGATGTGGGCGCCACATCCTCAACACCGCCTGTGGGCTGCGATATCCAGAGCAGTTAGAACACCGTCTCGCGCAGTGAGTAATCTGAGAATGTTGACTTATGTTGCTCCAACCACTCCGGCTGTGGCTGTTTATATTAATGGAAACCCGGGTTTTAAACCCGAACAGTTGATCAGTTATGAACTGGGCTACCGAACTACGATGATAGATAATGTTTCACTGGATATGACTGTCTTTTATAACGATTATAAAAATTTGCGTTCGGCCGATCCGGGCCAGGCTTTTTTTAATGGAAGTTATGTGGAACAGCCATTGATTTTTGGAAATCAGCACAGTGCAAAAACGTACGGACTCGAAGTGGCGGCCGTTTGGCAAATGTTGTATTGGTGGCGATGGGATGTGAATTACAGTTTATTGAAAATGGATTTCAACAGTCGCGATGCGATGGAAGAACATGGGCAATCACCGCAGCAGCGGGTGTTTGTACGTAGTGTGATATCTCCGACAGAGTCAATAGATATGGATATTATGTACCGTTATGTCGATAAAAATATAGCGGTGGGTGTGATTAACCCGGTCACTGTTTCTAACTATATGACTTTGGATGTTCGTTTGGCCTGGCGCCCCGAAAGTCAGCTCGAATTGTCTTTAACAGGCCAGAATCTGCTGGCTGCTCAGCATCAGGAATATGTAAATGCGGCTTTTGAGCCGGCAATCAGTATTGACAGGGGAATCTATGGCAAATTCAGCTGGAATTTTTAACAGGTCTGAACCTGATGGTTTTATCCGTTAGACAACGACGCAACCGCTTATTTTTTTTGCTGTTAATCTTCAGTACAGGATGGCTATGGGCCAAGCCTTTATCTGAGCAGAAGGTGTTTGCTGCGTTGACCATTAATCTGGTTCGCTTTACCCGCTGGCCTGAATCTGTTTTTAATAAAGCTCACCCTTATTTAGACCTTTGTGTCTTTACTGACGGCCAGGTACAGCAGGTGTTTGATGAATTTCAAACGACCAGGATTAAAGACAGGGGTATTCATATTATCTATGTTTCACGACTACGGCGATTACAATCCTGCCAGGTCATTTTCTTTCAGGATGTGGTAGCTTCCCGCTTGAAACACATGCTTTTTTTATTGCATAGTCAACCCATTTTAACCGTTGGTCAGGGGGTGTCGTTTATCCAGGCGGGTGGCATAGTGGGTTTGGATACAGTGAATCATAAACCCAGACTTTATATTAATCTGGCAACTTTAAAAGCATCGGGTTTAATCATCAGCGCACGGGTTTTGAAGTTGGCAGAAGTTTTTAATTTTCCCGTTAAAACCGATTGACGCCATGTTTAATTTTGCCGAAGCCTCTATCAGGAAAAAACTTCAGTTTTTGATATTAAGCAGTATCTTTCTTATGCTGTTGATTGCCGGCAGTATTTTAATGGTGAATACCTTCCTGAGCAATCGCTCGGTTTTATACCATGAAGCCAACGCACTGACTGAAGTGATGACTGAATCGGTTATTCCAGCCGTTATTTTTGATGACAAGCTGGATGCGGAACAAATACTGAATACATTAAAGTCATTACAAAATATTAAATATGCGGCCATATTCAAAAATAATGAAAAACAAGCCTTTGCTTTTTTTAAGCATCCGGGTGGGGACTTGCTTTACAAATCCTATAATGCGCCGCAAGAATGTCCAGCCTATGCATTTAGCTGGAGCCATCTTTATTTATGTAAACAAATACTGATTGAAGATAATGCAGAGGGTCGTCTGGTCATGCTGGTCAGTCTGGCTGATATTTATCAACAGCTGTTATGGCAGGCATTGATTGCGTTACTGGGTTTGGGAATTTCATCCATCTTTATTTTCTGGCTGATGAATGGTTTTAGTAAAAAAATGTTGGCGCCCATTCATGAGTTGTTGGCAATCAGTGAGGAAATCACCCGCTCGGGTCACTATGATCAACGGGCGACGATTTATACCCATGATGAAATAGGGCGGCTGGCAAAAGCCTTTAATGCCATGCTGGACAAAATTCAATACTGGCATGAGCAATTGACCGATCAGAAGCTGATGCTGGAACAAATGGTTGAAGAAAGAACGCATGATTTGATTGAATCTAAAAACAAGGCATTACAACTGGCTGAACAGGCAGATCAGGCCAGCAAAGCCAAATCAGATTTTTTGTCAGTTATGAGTCACGAAATCAGAACACCTTTAAATGCCATTATCGGGTTTTCCTCTCTGATGAAAGAAACCCGACTGGATTCCAGACAGGCGGAATTTGTTCGCATTATTAACCAGTCAGCAGAAGGTTTGCTGGGGCAACTGAATGATATTCTGGATTTTTCCAAAATAGAAGCTGGAAAGATGGAGCTGGAAACCACCCAGTTTGATTTGTATCAGCTGCTTATAAATGTTCAGGCATCGCATCGCTATGCCTGCAGTCTTAAGTCTATCCACTTTCAGGTGACGATAGCCGAGCAATTGCCTCGTTATTTTCAGGGTGATGAACAGAAAATAAGGCAGATTTTATTTAATCTGGTGAATAATGCCATCAAGTTTACCCGAAAGGGAGGTATTTATCTGCATGTTGAAATACTGGAACAGCAGCATAAAGATTGCCTGATGCAGTTTTCAATCCGTGATACCGGGGAGGGTATTCCTCAGAACAGGCTGGACGTTTTGTTTCAACCTTTTACCCAGGCCGATACATCCACAACACGAAATTTTGGCGGGACGGGGCTTGGGCTTGCCATTGTCAAATCCATGATTGATTTAATGGGAGGCGTGATACGTGTTAATAGTCAACCCGGTTCAGGGACAGAATTTGTTTTTGAAATTCCCTTGAAATGCGGGCGATTTAATACTCCTGATGGGCAACAGCTGGTTCATAAGTTGGCATTATTTGATGGCCAGGCGTCATCTTCATTATTACAACTTCTACAATCAACCGGATATCGGGTTGAGTCAATCTATAATAAAAAATTACAGCAATTACAACGCTATCCAGGCCAGATTAAATCTTTCCAATTATTGCTTTTTACCGTCAGTCAGCAGCAACAGATTGTGTTCTGGCAACAGCGACTTGAAAAAGAGCAGCTTAATATTCCGATGGCGATACTGGCTTCTGCCGATGAGTATCGGACATTATCTGAGCAGTCGGTTGAAATTCCGGTGATTGCCGTGGGCGAAGATCGTTTGAGGCTGGTTGAGCAGATTGAGCTTCTTATCAAGTCACCTGGAACAGATCGTTCTGTATCGATAAAATTTACCGGCCAGACTGTTCTGGTGGTGGATGATAACCCGATTAATTTATTAATGACGCAGCGAATGCTAAAGCAATTGGGGATAGAGAGCATTTCCGCCACAAATGGACAGCAGGCGCTGGAGCTTTATCAATCACAACAAATATCCCTGATTTTAATGGATTGTCATATGCCTGTTATGGATGGCTATGCCGCAACCCGGGCTATTCGGGAACTGGAAAAGACAAGCGGTCGGCATGTGCCCATTATTGCTCTGACTGCCGACGCTTTTAATGACAACCGGCAAATCAGCCTGGCTTCTGGAATGGATGATTTTATCAGTAAGCCTTTTGTCAAAGAGCAGTTATTGCATGTTTTCGAAATCTGGCTGGGAAAGACGCAAATTACCCTGTCGACTGGGTATGGGGTGGAAGAGAAAAATAGCGAGCAAGATTTGCAAGCAAGCAACCTTGCTGATTTTCAGGAACAAGCGGATGATTTGATAGCCCAGGTGGAAACTGCTTTTTCCAATCAGAATATTGACGAGGTGGCTGTTGTAGTGAAGCAGTTTCAGCAGCTGAGTCAGCAATATGAACAGACCCATAAACTAAGACTTCTGCTGGATGAGCTGGAACAAACGGCTCGGCAGAGTGATTATTTTGCCGCTGTCGGAATATGGAAACCTGTTTTAGATGCCTATCAGGAAGTGTTGAACCAGATTTAGCCTGGCGTTTTCAGGTGGTTAAAGTCAAGGTTGTATTTTTTTAGATAGTTTCTTAACCGCTGGGAATCGTTTCCAGCTGATTTTTTTAAGCGGCTTTTATTGAATAACTTACGTCCTGCATCAGCCATGTTTTTGCTTTGCTGGCAAATGCGAATGACCTGAGCGAGTTGACTGTATTCAAACAAATCAAGATTGTTGAAAGTCTCTTCGTCCAGACAGGATTTGAGCAATTTATCCTCATCGTTTTCACCGTTGTTTTCTTCCCAGTCTCTTTGTAATCGGTCAAGTTCGTTATCAACAATGGCTTCAGAAATCCGGCCGTTATTAGCCAGTGTTGCCATGCGGGTCACACTGGCATTAAGATCACGAAAATTTGCTTTCCACTGCGCATAAGAGCTTAGGGCAAAAGCCAGGTATTTGGATTTTGCGGCTCGATTAAAGCTGACCTTGTGGTTCATTGATAAAGAGAATTTATGTAATTCATAATCCAGGTTAGGCTCTATATCTTCGGCCCGGTCTTTAAGTGCGGGTAGTTGATAATGCCACAGATTGATACGGGCTAATAAGTCTTCCCTGAATTTTCCTTGTTTCACCTGTTGCCGCAAATCCCGGTTGGTTCCGCTAATTAACTGGAAATCGCTACGGACGGTCGTGTCTGAACCAAAAGGCATATAAACCTTGTGTTCAATGGCATGTAATAACATTGCCTGTTCATCAAGCCCAAGTTCGCCGATTTCATCCAGAAATAACAATCCCTGATCAGCTTCCAGTAATAAGCCTTTGCGGTTACTCAGTGCGCCAGTAAAAGCCCCTTTCACATGACCAAACAATGCCGACATGGCATTGTCGCCTCTTAACGTTGCACAATTCACTTCGACAAAGCGACCTTTGATTTGGCCTCGCTGCTGTTTCAGTTCAAAAATTTTAGCCGCCAGGTGCGATTTTCCGACACCGGTCGGACCTGTCAGCAGGATAGGTGAAACCGATTGAATCGCCACCTGTTCAATCTCGCTGATAAGCTGATTGTATTTTTTATTTCGGGTTTCGATGCCACTTTTTAAATGGCTGATTGCCAGTTGTGCTTCCCGTTGAAAACGGGAGGCAATCTGATCATAGCGGGATAAGTCCAGGTCAATAATATAGTATTGACCATGCGGGCCGGCTTTGCTGGGAGAGCTTTGAATCAGTTTGCCAGGGAAGTAATTGGCTTCGGTCAGCAGGTACATGCAAATCTGGGCAACATGGGTTCCGGTGGTGATATGAAAATAATAATGATTCTGTTCAGGATCAAATCGATAGTGGTGTGCAAAATCATGTAACTGGCTGTAAACCTGCTCAAAATCCCAGGGATCATCATAATCCAGCAGATATTGGCTGACTTTCAAGTTCAGGCAGCAGTTTTCTGCATCCCGAATCGTCATATCAGCCAGTCTTTTATCATCAGGGTGATAAAGCAGAACCAGTTCATCAACCTGAAATTCGTGGTGCATTAACAAAGAGAGTGTGGGGCGCCAGCGTAACCAGCGTCTTTTTCCAAAACCGACATTATCTAGCCGCTGCCCCAGTATGCCTATTACAACATTATTCATTTTTATAATAAGTTATATAAAAAAATATAATTATTCTAGTACGAAATGAGCTCTATTTGCAGCTATAAACTTGAAATAAAAATTATGTAATATAAAACAATGACTTATAAATAAGTATGATGACAGGGTAAAGATTGGCATAGCTCCTGCAATACCATTATCGAAACATAAAATAACCAGGAGAGAAAAGTGAACGGGCAAAAAATTCCTTATCAGGTATTAATGAATGAAGCTTCTAAAGTACCGGTCAAAGCCTGGACAGTGGATGTGCCATTTGATGATAACTCAAAACAACAGTTGTTGAATCTTGCACAAATGCCGTTTATTCATAAATGGATTGCCGCCATGCCGGATGTCCATCTGGGGAAAGGTGCAACGATTGGCAGTGTGATACCAACAATAGGTGCCGTTATACCCGCCGCTGTCGGTGTGGATTTAGGCTGTGGCATGATGGCGACGAAAACCTCGCTGACTGCCAATGATTTACCGGATAATCTGTCGGGTTTGCGTAATGAAATTGAAAAACGTATTCCGCATGGTCGCAGCAAACGGTTACGCCGAGGTGGGTATGACAAAGGAAGCTGGAGGGATGTGCCGGAGGATGTGGGTGCTGCATGGATGCTGTTAAAGGATGAATTTGAGTGTTTGGTGGAAATACATCCCTTTGTTAAAAACACTAACCATATAAAGCATTTGGGCACATTAGGGACAGGCAATCATTTTATAGAAATTTGTCTGGATGAACAGGATGCGGTCTGGGTGATGTTACATAGTGGATCACGAGGAGTGGGTAATGCGATTGGTTCGTACTTTATTGAAAAAGCCAAAAAAGATATGGAACGCTGGTTTATCCATCTGCCCGATAAAGACCTGGCTTATATTCCGGATGGCAGTCAGTTATTTGGTCAATATATTACTGCAGTTAACTGGGCGCAGAATTTTGCCCGGTTAAATCGTGAGGTGATGATGACACGGGTTTTGAAAGCCATGAGAGAAGTGTTGGCAGTGCCTTTTAATGCGCAGCTGGAAGCAGTGAATTGCCACCATAATTACATCAGAAAGGAAAATCATTTTGGTGACAATGTCTGGGTAACGCGCAAAGGCGCGGTGAGTGCCCGGCAGGGTGAAATGGGCATTATTCCGGGCAGCATGGGGGCAAAGTCTTTTATTGTACGCGGCCTGGGTAATGCAGAGAGTTTTTGTAGCTGCAGTCACGGCGCCGGGCGGGTAATGTCCAGAACCCAGGCCAAAAAGCTGGTTTCGCTGGATGAACATGTGCAAGCCACTGAAGGTGTAGAGTGTCGTAAAGACAGCAGTGTGATTGATGAAACCCCTTCTGCTTACAAACCGATAGAAAAGGTCATGGAGGCGCAAAAAGATTTGGTGGAAATTGTGCATACATTGAAACAAATAGTCTGTGTAAAAGGGTGATGGTTACCATTTTATAACCGTTCAGTCTCCCCGCTGTTTTTGCCCTTCACCCTGGTTCTCTCCCGATGGGAGAGGAAAAATAAGGAGGGGGACTGAACGGTTAGACCATTTTTACACAAAAAAGAATCCAAAGTCCCGTCTGACTTGCGGAGCTGGTTCAGGAAGCCAGCCTGACACTGGTTTCACTGAAACCGGGTGTATCTGTCAGCCGGGACTGGATAAACGTCATTAGCACCTTGCGTGCACCTGGTAAATCTTCGGATGTGATGGTTCGAATCCATCTAATGACTCCACACTATAGCTCATTGGGTAGAGCAATCGAGTGAATAATCGATAGGTAGCCGGTTCGAATCCGGCTGGTGTACCAGGCCGAAAGGCATATTAAATAACCCGAAAGGGACCGATAAAGGTGCTGGAAACAGATTGCTGACCGATTCCAGTCTAGTAATTTCCATGGTTTCAATATCACGAAACCGAGGTTTTATCAGGCGGAGGCGGCGCGAACTGTTTCAACACCCATTCCGCCTTGTCGGCGGGTTTACAGGTTACGGGGTTTCAAGGCCCAGCAGGATTCGGTCTGAAATCCCCTGATTTGTATAAACCGGCGAGCCGGTTTGGGTGTGGCACTTTTACGCTTTAAAAAAGGAGGCAGTTTATGTTGATATTTAAAAAACAGATTATTCCCGAAACTCATCGGGGAATTTTGTTCAAAAACGAGCAATTTGAAAAAGTGCTGTTGCCCGGTGTTCATCAATGGCGGGACTGGAAGAATCAGTATCGTGTGTTGATGGTAGATATTTCCGATACTCTGGAAACCGGCGTTACCGATGACGTCATGAAAATAGTCAGGCTTCACCCGGATAAACTGGCTGAACATGTTCTGTGCTGGGAGACCGGTGAGCAGGAAATCGGGCTGGTTTATCAGAATAATGTTTTAAAAGAAATCAAGGCACCCGCACAGCAGGGAGCATACTGGAAGGGGTTTGGTGAAATTGAAATCAGAAAAACTGATATTTCTGAACATTTCAAGCTGGATAACAAACTGGCCAGAATTGTGCTGGCTGCCAAGGAGCCTTTGTTAAGAAACTCCGCGCTGAATACTGTAATAACCAGTACAGTGGCAGAGCGGCATCTGGGATTTCTAGAGGTTGATGGTCAACAGGCGGATGTTCTGGAAGCAGGTATTCATGCCTGGTGGAAATTTAACCGGAATCTGAAAATCAAACAGATTGACCTGCGACTGCAAAATATGGAAGTCAACGGTCAGGAAATTTTAACCAAGGACAGGGTAGGGCTGAGGATTAATTTATCGGCCACCTGGCAAGTTACCGATGCCCGGAAAATTTGTGAAGAACTGGCTGATCATAGTGATTTTTTGTACCGGGAACTGCAACTGGCATTACGGGCAGTGGTATCAACCCAGACTCTGGATGAATTGCTGGCTGATAAGAACAGGTTGAATCGCCAAATTCAGGATATTGTTGATAGCAAGGTGAGTGAGTATGGCATTCAGTTGAAAACCGTAGGTGCCCGGGATATTGTTCTGCCAGGGGAGATGAAAACTATTCTGGCTCAGGTGGTGGAGGCTGAAAAACGGGCTGAGGCTAATTTAATCAAGCGCCGGGAAGAAACTCAGGCCACCCGTTCATTGCACAATACTGCCAAGGTCATGGAAGGGAATCCGACTTTGTTGCGATTGAAGGAACTGGAAGTGCTGGAAAAAATTACTTCCCAGATTAATACCTTGAATGTATATGGAGGACTGGACGGAGTGATGAATGATATGGTCAAAATTCCGTTAAAGTAAGGATGTAAAAACAATTTTGGTTTGGATATTGACTCACGGCCACATTTAAAGGTGGATTTATCAGGCTAGTACAACCAGGATATGTTTAAGTGTCCTGGAAATCCATCTTTGTTGCATGTGGCTAGGGATAATCCAGCTGTAAAACCATGCTACAAGCTATAATATAACCAAACCGCCTCTTGCTCCTTTTAATGTCAGCCGTCCTTACATTGTTCCCGGCTGGAATCCGGGTAGGCTTTTGCCAATAAGCTTAATACCTCATCCCGCTCAAAAGCGATATGTTCACGCCCCAGTGCCACCAGATATTCAATAATTTCCCAGTGCTTATCCAGAGCGCGTACCAGACTGCGTGGATTAATCATAAGGCGGC
>CAYLNS010000074.1:0-11498 GCA_964385115.1 uncultured Methylomarinum sp. | reverse complement strand
TAGCTTATCAAGCGCAGCGCAGATAACGTTTTCCGGCAGGATGGTGCACAATCAATACCCTGCTCTCCAAAGGACTTTCACCTTATCAGTCCGCGCTCATGCTGGGCATACACAAAAGCATTACTGGCTGGCATTATCCGCATAAAATAATTGTATGCCTGTAACCACATAGATTACACTTGATGCATGATACAGAGCTTTAAACACAAGGGCCTGGAATTATTCTTCAAAACGGGAAGAAAATCCGGTATTCAGGTTAAGCATTCTAAACGGATTCAACTCATTCTCGGCCGCCTGAATGCAGCTATATCACCTGATGACATGAACTTACCAGGCCTGTGTCTACATCAGCTCTCCGGCAAACGATCGCAATATTGGCCCGTGAGAGTTAGCGGCAATTGGCGCATTACATTTCGTTTTAATGGCGTCCATGCCGAAGTTGTTGATTATGAAGATTATCACTGAGGTTACATCATGTTAATGCATAACCCGCCACATCCAGGCGAAGTATTAAAAGAACTATGTATTGAGCCACTAGGCATAACTGTTACCGATGCCGCAAAGGCTCTAGGTGTTAGTCGTAAGACCTTATCGGCAATTCTTAATGGTAAATCTGGCATTAGCCCAGAAATGGCTGTGCGATTATCCATTGCATTTAATACTTCATCTGAGAGTTGGTTAAACCAACAAACACAATATGATTTATGGCAAGCAGAGCAGCACCGTGAAAAACTTCATGTTAAACGCGTAAGGCGGATATAAATCGTAGACCGGAAAGCTTATCAAGCGCAGCGCAGATAACGTTTTCCGGCAGGCTGATGCACAATCAATACCCTGCTCTCCAAATTATCGGCCAATATGATGTTCTTGATGTATTGTTTTAATCTCTGGTGGAAAACGCTGAAGCTATTCCACCCTACTTTTGGGTAAAAATTTGCTTGCTATACTTTGGGGTATGTCTGATTATCTGCGTTACCGTGTTGCTTGCGGGTGTTATTTTTTTACGGTGAATTTGCTGGAAAGAAATAACGCACAAAGGGGTCGAGCGCACGGACAAGGACAAAGGGGTCGGGTCTTTGGTTTATGATTTTCCTGGGCCTCAGTCCGAGCCCCATCCCCCCCGGACATCCTTTTATGCCGCTTTTTTGATATCAATATAACGCTGCCGTTTTTTGGCGGTGATTTTATCCAGATCGACCATAATCAGACTATCAATACAATCGTTAAATTCCGGGTCTATATTAAAATCAATAAACCGGCAGCCTTTATCGTCGCATAATTCCACGTATTGCTTGTATAACGTCGGTACTTTAACCCCCAGCTTCTTTAATTCGCTGCTTAATATTTTGAAACTGGTTTTATAGTCCTGCCTGAATTCCTGGGCGGCAAATTGAGTAAAATTATCGGATACAATAAAGGGTTTTCTGGCACTGGCCAGTTTTTTATCGACGCCAAACTGCTGCTGGTAAAAACTGATAATTACTTCCTTGGCCTGTTGTGGATAGGCATTACTGATGCTGACCGGGCCAAACAGGTATTTGACATTGCCCTGCTCGCGCAAATATGCGCCAATTCCATACCACAAATAATCCAGACTGCGCTGTCCCCAGTAACGCGGTTGAACAAAGCTACGGCCCAGCTCGATACTCTCTGGCAATAGTTGAATAAATTCATCGCTAAAGTCAAACAGGGTATGCGTATAAAACCCTTCTACACCATGCACTTCCATGATGCGTTTGCCTTCACCGATACGGTATGAGCCGACAATCTCCAGGTCATTATCGTCCCATAACACCAGATGACTGTAATAAATATCGTATTGATCCATATCCAGTGACATTCCGGTGCCTTCTTCAACAGTTCTGAAGGTTAATTCGCGCAGCCTTGCGATTTCTCGTATTACCGGACAATCATCCTGATACTGATAGAGAAAAATCTTTTTATTATCCCGGGTCTCCCCCAGCAATCTTGATTTGAACAGGGCTTTTTTTAAAGCCTTGCTGTCCACCGGATGGATGACTGTTTCGACAGTGTCAAACAGGCTTTTTCTGGATTTTTTCTTTTTACCCAGATTCATAACATGTTTTTTAAACTGCCGGCACAGGGCTTTGTTTGATAGTTCACTGCTGGCAAAAGCCGAATACGGAATCGGAGCGCCGATTCTGATTTTTATTTCCTGCTGTTGCTTGTTGAACATTTCATGAGCCAGTAACAAGGTGCCGACCGGCTTGTACAGCATGGAGGCCAGATAAAAAACCGGTGAGTTTCGGGCTTTAATATGCACAGGTAACACCGGGCATTGTGCTTTTTTAGCCAGCTTGACAAAGCCTTTTTGCCATTCA
The DNA here is from genome assembly GCA_964385115.1 of uncultured Methylomarinum sp. Lineage (GTDB taxonomy): Bacteria > Pseudomonadota > Gammaproteobacteria > Methylococcales > Methylomonadaceae > Methylomarinum. Next base: position 9,156 of record CAYLNS010000074.1, on the reverse strand, counting down.
CCATCCTGCACGCCTTTGGGGGTGATACGTGATACCTCGCCGGCCGGAAAAATAATCAACGCCTGTTCCTTTTCCAGCGCATCCAGCATGGCTTTATAAGCGACTTTATGAGATTTTTTTGTTGAAAGCACATCGACCGGCAAAAAAACTGACTCCAAAGGCTGCATATGCATCAATACCCTATTGGCAACCACCCGCACATCCGGCCGCACCGAACGAATCAGTTTAAGCAGCGCCAAGCCATCCAAGGTGCCGATGGGATGATTGGCAACAATCAACAACCGCCCTTCTGATGGGATATTGTCATAAGATTCCGGGCTGACCTGATAGCTGAATTGAAAATGCCGCAGTAATTTATCCAGAAAGGCAAAACCGCGAAGATGCCGGTTCTTTTCAATAAAACGGTTAAAGTCCTGTTCGTGTAATAATTTTTTCAGAACTTTGACCAGGGTTTTACTATGCTTTGTGTTTTTCAGCTCAGGATAAGTTTCTGCCAGTATTTTTTCTGCATCAATCATTACTATTTGCTCGTTAAATTACCATCCCGGTCATTGTAATGATGCTATATGTCAGAATTATGTAAGCCACTGAGTTATCCTATCAACCACCCAGCTCGAATCATCCAGCGGCAAATCATGCCCGGCTTGAGGATGCCAGCATACGGCTGTTTTCCAGCGCTGTTGTATCTGCCGGCTGCATTGATTGCTTACCAGCCGGTCATGGAGGCTGCCTAACAGCAAAACAGGTTGCTGAGGTACGCTCGTGACCGAAAACCGGGCTGCTGCGAGCAACTGATTGATCGCACTTTTGCCAGATACCGGCCGTTGTTTTTGCCAGTCAGTCCAGCGCTGTAAAATATTTTTATTCTGCTGATGTTCATTAGAAGTCAATTGCAAAATACTTTGTTCCCGCTTTTCACCGCGCTGAAACAATAATCTGATAATTTCCGGATAAATCTGCCAGCGTAAACGCTGATAAAAAGGAGACAACGGACGCATGCTGGTGTTGATTAAAACAGAGGTTTCAATCTCCGATGGATAGCGCAACATCCAGTCAATGGCTATCATCCCGCCCATGGAAATGGCAATCAAATGTAATGGCTTGCCAACAGGTATTTGCTGATGCAAGGCTTCGGTCATTGCCTGAATACTGTTCGGACTGGTCTGCTGGTAATATACCCCGCTGCCCGGAATATCCGGCATGATAATTTCTGCATCTGGAAAACGGCTTTGCAACAACGCAGGGAAATTACCCCAATGACGGGCGTCCCGTAACAACCCCCTTATCAGAACAATACGCATACCCTCAGTTTTCATGATACCAAAGCGCCAGCGCCTGCTGCTTCATCGTTTTACTTTCGCCTTCCTTCAACCATAGCTGCCAGGATGCTGTCGCTCTGAGTAAAAAATCCATTAACACCAAATGCCCCCGTAGCACCCTGCTGACTCTATGCGGCTTAATGGGATGAAACAAACCGCTGATTTTTCGAAGCTGCAACGGGTTTTTCCGTATCCAGCGCCAGGAGCCCATCTCCAGTGTTAATGGCAAAAACACCTGCGCCCGCTCCAATGAAGACAGGTATAAATAATCCCACAAATCACCGTGTGTCAGATAATGCTGGGACTGCGGTTCAAAGCGATAATTTTGATAGGGATAGGTTTTCTGAAATAATTGCCGCAGGTAAAACATTTCCCCAATATGCTGAATGGGCTCAATTCTGCTTTTAGCATACGGAAACCAGATCTGGTTATGGAAGCCAAATCCTGAATGACAATCCAACACCACACTCAATGGCGAAGACGTAATTTGTTGTTGAATAAAATCACATAAAGCCTGAGCCTCCGGCTGCATAGGCTCGCCTTGCTTGCCTCGATACCACGGCAAGCGAGGTGAAATCCTGTGACCGCCACCCAGCCATACGGTCTTTTCCGTACTGTCCAGCGGCGCATTACGCATCAAATCCACTCCCTGCCCATTGGCCCGGGTATGATTCATCATACCGACCGGATTAAGCAGTGGAATAAAGTTAATCCGTATCTGTTTTAGCAAATCATGTAATGTTTTATCCCACTTCAGCCGCTCTAACAGGGTTTCCAGAAAGGCCAGCACCACCTGTGTGCCGATTTTCTCCAACCCGTGGACCCCACCGACAAAAGTGACACTGGGTAACATTGAATCACGTTTTCCCAGCGTTACCGCATAAACCGGCAGTGACAAATCATTTCTATTCACTTCGCATAATATTTGTGTTGATAAATACCGCCCGCCATCCTCACTTAAAATATTCTGCAACTGTTGTAACTCGGCTAATTCCTTCATAAAGCGGTTATACAATGATTAATGATTTGCAAGCCCGGTATCTTACGCCGCCAATATGACAGGCAATTGACAATTTGTAAGCGTGCAGATTCTTAAAACGACATAGCGGTAAAAATCGTCATAATTCTGTCATATAGATTTTTTTATAATGCCTGTTTATTTTATTTTTCCGGAGTTCCTGATGTTTACAAAAATCAAGCTGAAGCCAATGGCTTTGAGTTTAATGCTTTTCTCCCAGCTAACCTTCGCTGCACCGCATTACAATGTTGATGATTACTACCAGGTTTATCATGAAGGCCGTATTTATGTCTTTGATGATTTTAAAACCTATCAGGATTTTCTGAACCTTGGCGAAACCACTTTTCGCCTGACCCGTATTGGCGCCGGTCCAAACGGTGAAACGGTTGTTTTTGGCCTGCGTAAAAAAGACAAAAAAATGCGTTCCGGCGTAGGCTCTGTTGATATGTTTGACGGCAAAGCGGAAGGGATTGAAGATGGCTTTTACGGCGAAGTGGTCAAAGACGGCCGTATTTATGTCTTCAGCAGCTGGCAAGATTTAAAAGACTTCTTACAAGTGGGCGAAGCGCCTTACCGTTACACCCAGATTGGTGAAGGCCCCAAAGGTGAAACTGTCGTTTTTGTGCTGAACAAAAGCAACAAAAAGAAAAGACCGGATGCGTTGATTGCCGAATTTAAACGCAGACACGCTTAATTTTTTCATTATGCCTGTGGCGCAAGGATGCGCCACCAGTAACATCTTATTGTCTGATGACCTCAACCCCGCTCCAGACCTCATTGACAAAATCCTGCTTCAGTTCCGGCATTCCCTGCTTAATCCAATCGGCAATCACCCCCGCCACATCCGGATAAGTGATTCTGACCCGACTGTTATCATGCAGCCATTCATCTATCACCGCTTCATCCAGCTCATTCATGGTCTTGCCATAATTCAACTGCTCTAAAGCTGCCGCGTTGGAAATCTGCTCCATCTGTGCATGCAACGGCTTGGCCAGAATTTTTTTGCCTAATTGTAACGATTCGCTGGCCAGCTCAAAGCCGGCATTGCTGATGATGCCGGTGCATTTTTGCAAATCACGCTGAAACTTATCCCGGGATAAGGGGTGATAAAAAATGTGCTGATACTCACTGGTAAATTCTATCGGCGAGTACACATGGAACTGGTAATCAGGAAAAGCCGACAGACAACGAATAATATTCTTTGGATTTTCAAACGGTAAATAAACCAGCACACAGCTTTCATCCATGACCTCAGTCGCCTCCGAAATTTCTATAATAGGCGGCAATACCGGCTGATTAAAATGATGCCAGTGCAGGCCGATACCCTGCGACACAGGGGCAAAATTCTTCATCACCATCTCGGCTAAAGGGTCAGTGCCACTACGAGGAATATCATATTGAAAGGCATACTGATGTCCAATACCCAAGACCGTTTTTTCCTGCATTTTTCCTGCCCAGGCGGTAACCGGTTCAAAATCGCTGATGACCAGATCATAGCCATCCAGCTCCAGATTTTTGACATCGCGGGTAAACACAATGGGCTTGGCCTGTAAAACCGTCTTAAAATAACTGACATGGCCGTTTTCAGTATTAAAGGTCAGCCCTTCCCTGTGTTGATAACCATTAAAGACCTCCATATCAAAGTATTTATCCTTGGGCCTGCCACTGAACAGAAAATCCACCTCGATTCCCGCCTTGGACAAAGCCTTCGCCATCACCCTGGCCCGGGTAATATGACCGTTGCCGGTCCCTTGTACACCGTAAAATATTTTCATAATCCTGTTTGAGTCAAACTATAAGCCGCAACACTAACGCCCAAAACCATACCAACCAGCGTATCGGTTGGAAAATGTACCCCCAGCACCACACGAGAGACAGCCACCAGCAACGCCCAGGTCAGCAGTGGAAAAAACAGCATCGGGATAAAAAAAGAGCTAATCGTCGCAACCATAAACGCCGCCGAAGTATGGCCCGAAGGAAAGCTGAATTGATCAGAAGGGGTTATCAGGCTTTTATAGCCCTTTAAAGCATGCTGAGGACGGTTTCTTTTAAATCCGTTTTTTAAAACAAAATAGACCGGCCGTTCAATCACAAAAGCCAATAACAAAGTTTGTAAAAAAACAGCGGCTATTCCATCCATGGCAGACAGCAGCAACATCAACACAATGTACAAATGCCCGTCTCCAGTACGGGAAATATAACGCGCCAATCTGGAGATAGAATGATATTGCTTTGAATTAATCAGGTTTACAAACAACCTGACATCATAATTGTGAACGGTATGGATGAGTTTCATGACAGCCTCTCTTAGCCCTATGCTGGTTTAGATAACGATTCTCTTTATTTTCGTTAACCAGAATAATTGCGGACTATGACAGAAGCATGAAACTTTATTGACAATTTGATGACAATTACAAACGCTGCTGTTTTTTACGCAGGCGATGTTTTCTGATTTTTTGCCACACTTCGCGACTGCGGGGGTGTTTGTCAGCCAGCCGGATAACCTTTCTTTTAACCTGATTAGAAGCCTTAAACATAATCGCCAGGCCAATAATCATCACCGGTAAACCAAAAGGTACAGGCAGTGGAAACAAAATCATCCCGATAACAAACACCACCCCGCCAATGCCCAGCAACAGGCTTTTTTTCAGCATCAGGCCGCTTCCATCCACTTATCCCTGTCATGCTGATTTTTATCCAGCAGGCGATGACTGTCCTCAAGCCAATGAATGAGAGACATCTCACCCTTGTCATCTTCAACCAGAGCAGTACAGCTTTCCACCCAGTCTCCGGTATTGCAATATATCTTGCCCGATTCCATGGCATTCATCTGAGCATGATGAATATGCCCGCAAATCACCCCGTCAACCTGTTGTTTATCAGCTTCAAGACTCAGCACATGCTGAAAATTATCCATAAACTTGATAATATTTTTTACCCGATGCTTAAGATAAGCCGACAAAGACCAGTACTGATACCCCATCATCTTGCGGATATTATTAAACCAGCGATTGATAACCAGCAGCAATTCATAGGCCTCGCCGCCAATATGAGCCAGACTGCGGTTATGACAGACAATACTGTCAAACTCATCACCGTGCATCACCAGAAAACGGCGATTATCTGCGGTTATATGCACTGTATTAAGGTGAATTTCTATGCCGTTAAATACGATGCCCGCATGTTTTCTGAAAACATCATCATGATTCCCGGGAATATAAACAACCCGCGTCCCCTGCCGGGCTTTATCAATAATACGCTGAACAATATCACTGTGTAACAACGGCCAGTAAAAACCGGACTTGGCATTCCAGCTCCATACATCAATAATATCGCCGACCAGATACAAGGTCTCACATTCAATATGATCCAGAAAATCGCGAAGATACTCGGCCTTGCAGCCTTTGGTTCCAAGATGGGTATCTGAAATCCAGACACTACGGTAACGGAGTTTCATATTTTTCCCCTGAAATAGAATACAGAAGAAAATTAACAAAGCCATATGACAATAGCGTAACAGTCTGGTTAAGAATGTATGACAGGTTCGCTTGACCAAGCGGATGGTGAAAAAAATTTCGTTGTATTAAAGGAGGGCACAATTTCTGATCATTTGAATAGCTGAAGTTTTAACCTAACACAACAGGGCTTCATGCCACTCACTTATCACAGCTTAATATTTTAGTGATATCATTAAGTAGTTCTGTACGAAAAACCTGGAAATAGCCAAGAAAATCATATCATTAATTGCTATTCTATCCCCTATAAAATGAGATATTAACTGAGCAAAAGAGGTTAAAGGTGTTATTTAATTCTTATATATTTATTTTTGCATTCCTACCAATTACCTATGCTATATATTTTATTTTAGCTAAATATTTAGGTGGTGAAAAAGCCATAATTTTTTTGGTTTTGTCATCTCTATTTTTTTATAGCTGGTGGAATCCAACTTACCTTATATTAATGCTATGCTCTATTGGCTTTAATTATTTCATCGGTGAAACGATAGTAAAATTTTTAAAACAAAAAAACTTTCGTTTTGCAAAATTATTGTTTGTGATTGGAATAATATTCAATCTTGGGCTTCTCGGATACTTTAAATATGCAAACTTCTTCATTGAAAACTTCAACACTGTATTTGATACACATATTAAACTTGATAAAATAATACTGCCCTTAGCCATATCATTTTTTACGTTTCAACAAATTGCATATCTGGTAGATACTTATAAGGGAATCACCGAAGAATTTAAATTTTTTCACTATGCTCTTTTTGTAACATTTTTTCCGCAATTGATTGCAGGCCCCATCGTACACCATAAAGAAATGCTGCCGCAATTTCTGAAGATGGAAAACATGAAGCCTCGCTTAGAGCATATATTAGTTGGCCTGACTATATTTTCTCTTGGCTTGTTTAAAAAAGTTGTATTTGCTGATAGCAGTGCCCAATATTCTACACCGGTGTTTGACTTAGCAAATACCGGCGAAACCTTATCCTTTTTTGTTGCTTGGGGTGGAGCATTATCTTACACTTTTCAACTCTATTTTGATTTTTCCGGATACTCTGACATGGCTATTGGTATCGCTAGAATGTTTGGTATTCATTTACCAGTTAACTTTTTCTCTCCTTACAAGGCATTGAACATTATTGAATTCTGGCGTCGTTGGCATATCACCTTATCACGTTTTTTACGAGATTATATTTATATTTCACTTGGGGGAAACCGTAAAGGGAATACCCGTCGCTATACCAATTTATTAACAACCATGCTGCTGGGTGGTCTGTGGCATGGTGCAGGCTGGACATTTGTTCTTTGGGGCGGTTTACATGGCTTATATCTGGTTATCAATCATATTTGGCACTATTTTAAAAACTATTGTGGAATGCAATTTCTGGACAACTACTCTTTATGGAAGTTATTTTCCTGGTTAATAACATTTATCTGTGTAATCAATGCTTGGGTTTTTTTTCGTGCTGACAATATTTCTTCAGCGCTTAGAATACTAGAAGGGATGTACGGCTTAAATGGTATTTCTCTACCTAATGCGATTTATACCAGATTGGATAACTTAAAAAGTATATTCGATACTTTTGGAATTACCAGTTATATAGGTGGCGGCAGTCAATTTATCTTTACTTATCTGTGGGTTGGGATACTTTTATTTATTTCATTGATGATGCCGAACACTCAGCAAATAATGTCTCGCTATTCCGAAATCAACTCATTTGGTCATGCTTTGTTTAATCAAGGTGTTGCCTCCAATATTTTAACTTTTCGCTTTAATAGCATATGGGCATTTATAATGTCTGGAATATTAATTTTGTCCATATTTGGATTAGCACGTGTTTCTGAATTCTTATATTTTCAATTCTAAATGACAACAAAAAAATACCTTCATTTCTATCTATTATTTATACTTTTATTTGCATTCTCGTTAGCAATCTTTAATACAGTTGTTGATCCGTACCTCATGTTTCACACGGATAGAATAGCTGGGTTTAATGATAAAAAACCTAGAGCTGTTAACCGTACTCAGCTATATAAGCCGTATGAAATTTTAAGAGTTTCCCCACAAACGCTTATCGTTGGAAATTCTCGTCCGGAAATGGGACTTAACCCACAATCTGAATGTTGGTTAGACTCTCAAGGTAAGATCTATAGCCTGACGTTTCCTGGTCTAGGCGCTTATGGTCAAATACGAGCTGCTTTTCATGGCTTGGCAACTGGCAATGTAAGACATATTGTTCTGGGATTAGATTTTATAGACTTCCTCTATAAACGAAAAAAAAATATTGCTAAAGTCACATGGCCTGATAGGCAGTCAGACTTTTTTGATCGATTACTTGTCGATGCTCGATTTCAGCGTAATCCTGATTATTGGACTGCTAAAGCAACTGACACATTTATGTCTATGTTCACTCTGGATGCACTCTTTGACAGTTTCTACACCATTATAGACCAGTCCAGTTCTAGTCCTGACCGAACATCATCAGGCTTTAATCCTGCTCATGATTATACGGCTATCATTCAGCATGAAGGAGCATGGGTGTTATTTAAACAAAAAATGGGCGAGCTGGAATCTCATTTTTCTAGACCGGGAATGAGAATCTTTGATACAAAAACTGGCTGGTCACTTGAACTAGAAGGTCTCAAACGTTTAATAGAATACTGCTTACAAAATAATATTCAAGTAACATTATTTACCAACCCTTATCACTATAGTTATTTAGAAATTATCCGTCAGGCAGGATATTGGAAAGAATTTGAGAATTATAAAAGAAGCTTAAAAACCTTTGTAGAACAATACGAAAAAGATCGAATACAACTCTGGGACTTTTCTTTATATTCGCACTACACAGTTTCATTAACACCGACAAAAAAAGGGGAAAGGGAGCCAGACTGGTTTTGGGAGCCTGCACATTACAAATCAACACTGGGGGACATTATGTTATCAGAAATATTTGGAAAAGACTGTATATATGGAAATCATAACATCCCATTTGGTGTACGATTAAATAATACTGATATTGAAACCCATTTATACAAACAAAATCAACAGCGAATACTTTTGATAAAAAAATTAAGTCCTCAATCCTAAAAAAGCCCCTTTCGAAAATTTAGCGTTACCGTTCAATAAGTGGGTAATAAAAAATCACGTTGTATTAAAGAAAACTACAATTTCTAATCATATCAAGAGCTGGAATTTTCAATTCACTTACAGCAAATTTAGTTATATTTCGCTCCTTAACACAACCAACCAGAACATTATTTCTTAACGCTCAACATATGCACCAGCTTGAATCCAAGGATGATTCCGGCC
>CAYLNS010000073.1:9538-11607 GCA_964385115.1 uncultured Methylomarinum sp. | reverse complement strand
GAAAAGCCAAAAATCGTTTTTCCTGACTAATAAATTCAGCCCCCATATTGGCAAGCAATGGATAAAAGCGACTACAGGATGTATTTTTCACATCTTCAAAAAAATCTGGAAACCAGGAAACAATATACGCATTGAAAAATGCCTGCTGATGCTGGTTTTCCTGAATCAGCATGGCCATCACTTCAGCAATCGCGGCAATATGATCCTCTGGTTCACAATTATCAGCCTGCCGCTTAAACCCCAGCTTTGATAAATCGGCTCTTAAGCGAGCCAAAGGCTTCTCCATTAAAAAACCTGTTTCATAATAGGATAAATAAGGCATTAACTCTCCCCGGCCCAGACCAATAAAGAGTTGATGAAATTCTTCACCCAGTTTAGCGGTATTTTCACTGGCTGCCTGATGAATCAACTGTCTCCATGCCTGATTCAGTTTTTCATCTGCCGCATCAATTTCCATCGCTGCCAGGGACTCCAGCAATGCCGGATCAACAGGGGCTCTGAAAAGCCGGGCAAGCAATTGATAATGATACTGTCGTTCCTGACTCTGGATGCTCATCATGATTTATCAAACATTTTAATAACCTTGCAATCTTCACACATCATCAACTGCTGTTTTTTATTACCGGCAAACATCGGATGATGCTGTAGTTTTTGCAAAATAATATTAATCATACTGGCCGGTGCAAAAGGTTTCTGACAAACGATACAACAAAAAGGCTCTTCCTCAAACAACAACTGTTTTTTGCGCGCCTGAGTTGAATCATAATAATAGCGGGGCTGCAAAGCTATGGCATGCTCCGGACAGGTTTGCCGGCAAATACCGCATTGCACACACAAAGCCTCGATAAATTTCAATTGTGGATACTCGCCGCCGGCTTCCAATGCCTGTGCCGGACATCCCGATACACAGGCCATACAAAGCGTACAGGCAGCCGTATTGACCTGTACTGTTCCAAAAGCCGATGGTTCGGACAACTGACAAAATGGCTGTTCACTGGCAGAAAATTGCCTTAAAAAATCCGTCGCCATCCGAATAGCTGTTCGTTTATCGGCATCCGGCTGATAGCTGGCCTTGTCCCACTCGGGTGGGTTACTCAAAACCCATTCTCCGGCTGATACAAACTGCACCCGCCCTTCAGAATAACCCAGCCCGGTCAAAATTTCTCTCGCCTGAATGACCGTGGTTTGTATGGTTGCTCGGGTTTCAGGGGTTAATTCACCACTATCCAGAATCAGAACATTACTGGCACCAAAAGCCAGTGCATTCAGGCAAATATCCAGCCCGACCGAGCCTAAACCTTCCACTTCAAAACAATGGATTGTCTGCTGAGTATGGGTCAACATTTCCGGCAAATCACCACTATAAAATAATACCGCAGCCGATGAATGCTTCAACTTTTGCCTGATGGCCAATAAACTCTCTACCCGGGTTGGATATTGATAACTGACGGCTCCACTGGGGCAGACACTGGTACAATCACCGCAGCCCTGGCAAAGATAGGGATTGATAACAACCCGACCATCTTCTGAAGTAATGGCATCCGTTGCACAGACCTCAATACAGCGAGAACAACCGGTGATTGCATTGCGCTGATGGGCGCATTTTTCCGCCTCCCAGTTAAAATATTTCGGCTTGTCAAATTCTCCGATTCCATCAGTGATTTGCTGCAGCAACTCGGGCAAATCATCGTTTTCGGTAACTGAATAATAACCAAATGGCGCAATCCGGCTTTTAATCAACGGTTGTTCACTAAAATCCAGAACCTGATCAAAAACAAGCCCGGGATTATCTGCAAATGAAAAACTCCCCAGATACCCTGTTAACGCGCTGTTTTCGGTAGTGCTAATCACCTCTACCCCGCCTTTATCCGTGACCATTTCCTGCTGAAATGGCAACCAGAATATCCTGAATTCCTGCTGCAAATTTGCCAGCACCTTATCCAACTGCCGCTCACCAGCAATCACCAGTAAGCGATTGTCACTGACATAAGTGACGTATTCCCTATCAAATTCTGTATTTATCATTTTTTCTACCGTAAGGAAAATCCCTTGAGCTTGTGGGCACCCAC
>CAYLNS010000073.1:0-9438 GCA_964385115.1 uncultured Methylomarinum sp. | reverse complement strand
CCAGCAGTTTTAGCGCAACCGCTGCTGTGGCAATCACCGTCGCTTCGGCAAATTCATCCTGATATTTCCCCTGCCACAGCAAGGCCAGCTGTTCAGGTTCCAGCACATCCGGTTTGATGTGGCGTCTTGCAAACATCGCTGGCCAGACTTCTTCGCTGAGTTCCTGATGATGAACACTTTGCACCAGACAATCCACATCAGGATTTCTTTCAGTTTCACCGCCCTCACCTTTCAGTACGGCCATATGCGGATAATTCAATAATAACGCGGCCTTTTGATGTACCTGCCGGTAACTGGGATGAAAAATCCCCTGAATGGTATATTCCGCATTAAACGGATTGAGCAGCCGGACCAGCGTATGTACCGGTGAACGTAATCCCATAACCGGCCTGAGATTAATCATGTCATATAATTTCGGGCAGAAATACTGCAATGACAAATAACTGAAAGACTGCTCTGATAATTGCACGGCGGCTTCTGCAACAGATTTGGCTTCCTCTATCCCTAATATTCTCAACACATTGCGGGTATAAATACGTCCCTCGGTATGCCCCTCTGCGCCGTGCATGAATACCCGGATACCATTTTCAGCCAGTAACAGGGTGGACAACAAAAACCACGGCAAATGACGACGCTTGCCGGCATAAGATGACCAGTCCAAATCGGCTTGTATATTATGCTCACAACGAGGAAAAGCTTCGCGTGCGGCCTGAACAAATCCCGCCAGTTCTTCCGGCGTTTCCTCCTTGACCCGCATCAGCATTAAAAATGCGCCCAACTGAATGGGCTCGACCTGATCCTGCATAATCATCGTCATCGCCCGATAAGCTTCATCCTGGGTTAAGGGCCGGGAGCCTTTTTTGCCTTTTCCCAGTATTTTGATAAATTCAGCAAACGGATGTTCTTTCATGACAGTCGATAGAGAAAATAATGGTCAATCAGTAAGGCTGCAAAAAGAATAGTCAGATACCATAACGAAAAGAAAAAAGTCTTCATCGCCGCCCGATTATCATTATGCCGGTACATTAAAAGCGCCGAGTAAATAAATCCCAACCCCAGAATTACGGCAGTCATCAGATAAATCAAGCCACTCATGCCGGTCAGATAAGGCAACAGCGTCACAATCAGCAATAAAATGGTGTATAGCAGAATCTGCAGACGGGTAAATTCAATCCCGTGTGTCACCGGCAACATAGGAATTTCCACCTTGGCATATTCATCCCGGCGGGCAATGGCCAGTGCCCAGAAATGTGGTGGCGTCCAGACAAAGATAATCAAAAACAGCAACAGAGAATGGGGGTCTACATTATCTGTAATCGCACACCAGCCCAAAACCGGTGGCGCCGCACCCGCCGCGCCACCAATCACAATATTCTGAGGCGTCGCGTGTTTCAGATAGACCGTATAGATAATGGCATAGCCAATCAATGATAAAAAGGTTAACCCGGCCGTCAGCGGATTAACAAAAACCACCAGAATCAGCATTGCCAGAACACCGATAACGCCGGCAAACAGCAGCACATTTTTGGCACTTAAATGACCGCTGGGCAAGGGCCGGTTTCGTGTGCGACGCATTTCAGCATCGGCAGTCTGATCAATATAATGATTAATCGCGGCCGCCGAGGATGCAGCCAGACCTATGCCCAGCGTCCCCCAAAACAGTTTATCCAGCGGCGGCAGACCGGGAACGGCCAGCAGCATGCCAACAATGGCGGTAAATACTATCAGTGTAACCACCCTGGGTTTACACAATTCCAGATAATCTTTCCAGGAAAAAGTTGAGGTATTATGTGTCATCAAGTTCGCTAAATTACCTTTTATCAATGCTGTATAGTACAGTGAACTATCGCTGATTGAAATAGTCCGACCGGCTGTCTGTGTTTTTTTCGCCAGTCACATGGCTTTGATTTAACTTTTAAGAGGGAAATATGAGGTTACTCACTTTACTGCTTTGTCTGCCTTTTTTCGTTCATGCCGCAGGCAGTCCCGTTTACGAAAAAAAACTGGAGAATGGCCTTAAAATTCTGGTTAAACCGGATCACCGTTCTCCGGTTGTAGTTTCACAAGTCTGGTACAAGGTCGGCTCCAGTTACGAACCCGGTGGTATTACCGGCATCTCCCATATGCTGGAACACATGATGTTCAAGGGCACCGAAAAATATCCGGCCGGTGAATTCTCGCGCATTATTGCCGAAAACGGCGGCCGCGAAAATGCCTTTACCGGACGGGATTACACGGCTTATTTTCAGACACTGGAAAAATCAAAACTGGAAGTCAGCTTCAGGCTGGAAGCTGATCGCATGCGCAACCTGAAACTCAGCGACGAGGAACTGCAAAAAGAGCGGGAAGTGGTGACCGAAGAAAGACGTATGCGCACCGAGGACAAACCACGTTCCAAAACCCATGAATACTTTATGGCTATGGCTTTCAGCAATAATCCTTACAAAAATCCTGTGATTGGCTGGCCATCTGACATTGCCCATTACCAGATTGATGATTTAAAAGACTGGTATCAAATGTGGTACGCACCCAATAATGCGACCTTGGTGGTCGTCGGCGATGTGGAACCTGAAGCGGTATTTACACTGGCTGAGCAATATTTTGCACCACTGAAACCCAGCATTATCAAACCGGTTAAACCGCAAACCGAAATCGAACAGATGGGCGTACGGAAAATGACCGTTAAACTGCCTGCCAAACTCCCCTATATTATGATGGGCTATAAAGTCCCCGTACTTAATACCGTAAACGATGAATGGGAAGCTTATGCCCTGGAAGTGCTGGCCGGTATTTTAGATGGCGGCAGCAGCGCCCGCTTGTCCACGCAACTGGTACGCGGTCAACAAATTGCCGTTTCAGCCGGCGCCGGATATGACCTTTATGCCAGAATGTCCTCTCTGTTTATGCTGGAGGCAACTCCCGCCGCTGGAAAAACGGTTTATGATCTTGAATATGCCTTGAAAGAACAGGTTTATCAATTGCAAAGAGAAAAAGTGAGCGTTGAAGAACTGCAACGGGTCAAGGCACAGGTACTGGCTAATGCCGTTTATGAGCGTGATTCCAATTTTTATCAGGCCATGCAACTGGGCATGACAGAAACAGTCGGCCTTGGCTGGCAAAAAGTCGATGAATATGTCGAAAAAATCAATCAGATAAGCGCCGAACAGGTGCGCCAGGTAGCTCGTAAATACCTGCAGGAAGACCGCCTCAGTATCGCCTATCTTGCCCCACAACCGATTAAGTCTTCAAACAAACCACTTCGCAAAGTCAAAGGAGGACGCCATGATTTCTAAACTGATTTTTATCGCTTTACTGGTTTTTACTCAGTCAGCCTGGTCCACGGCAAAAATACAACACTGGCAAAGCCAGCAAGGCACTCGTATTTATTATGTACAGACCCAGGGCCTGCCGATGGTGGACATCCGCATCACATTCGATGCCGGCAGCGCCCGTGACGGCGATCAGTTTGGGCTGGCATCCATGACATCCTCCATGCTGGATACGGGAGCAGGCGACTGGGATGCCGATGAAATTGCCCGGCGTTTTGAAAGTGTCGGCGCCCTGTTTGGCACAGGTACATCAAAAGACATGGCCTGGTTGTCTCTTCGAACACTGACCGACAAAGCCTTGTTTGATAAAGCACTGGATACCTTAACCACCATTCTGACGAATCCTGCTTTTAAGGAAAAGGATTTTTCCCGTGAGAAAAAGCGCACACTGGCGGCCCTGAAACATCGGGAGGAATCTCCCGGCGCGATTGCCAGCATTGCCTTTTCCAAAGCCTTGTATCATGATCATCCTTATGCCCACCCTGGTATGGGATTTGTCGAAACCGTTGCAGGTTTTACAACCTCAGACCTGATGGAGTTTTACCGGCAATATTATGTGGCGGCCAATGCCATCATTGTCATTGTCGGTGATGTCAATCGCAAACAGGCCGAAGACATTGCCGAAAAACTGCTTAAAGATTTGCCACAAGGAACCAAACCGGAACCGATTCCAAAAGTGCCTATGCCCGTAAAAGGACATCGTCAGCATATCAGCTTTCCATCCAGTCAGACCCATGTTCTGGCTGGTCTGCCCGGCAGCTATCGTAAAGACCCGGATTATTTCCCTTTATATGTAGGCAACTATATTCTGGGCGGCAGCGGCCTGGTTTCCAGATTATTTGAAGAAGTACGGGAAAAACGCGGACTGGCCTATAGCGCCTACAGTTATTTTGCGCCCATGTACCGCAAAGGCCCTTTCACGATGGGACTGCAAACCCGTAATGACCAGACCGAGCAGGCGGTGGAAGTCATGATGAATACCCTGAAAGACTTTGTAAACAATGGCCCGACCGCCAAAGAGCTGGTTGCCGCCAAAAAGAATATCAGTGGCGGTTTTGTATTGCGCTTTGACACCAACAGCAAGCTCAGTCAATACGTTAATATGATAGGTTTTTATCAGATGCCATTGGATTACCTGGAAACTTTTCAGAAAAACGTAGAAGCCGTCACCGTTGAGTCTATTCAGGATGCTTTCAAACGCCGCATCAAACCTGAGCTGTTTCAGATTGTCACGGTGGGAGGTCAGTAAAACCGTGCGCAACAAGCTTCGCATCATCGGCGGTGAATGGCGCAGCCGCCAGCTTCAATTTCAGGATATTCCCGGACTCAGGCCGACGCCGGCCCGGGTTCGGGAAACCTTGTTCAACTGGCTGCAACACGATATCTACAACAGTCATTGCCTGGATTTATACGCCGGCAGTGGCGCATTAGGCGTGGAAGCCGCTTCCCGAGGCGCACAATCGGTTATTCAGGTTGAAAACAATGCAACCGCCTGTCGGCAACTCAAGGAAAACACCACCAAACTGAATGCCCGTCAGATTAAAATCGTCAATCAGGATGTTTTTCGCTTTTTGGCCGGCAATCCCAAGCCGGCCAATATCGTTTTTTTGGATCCGCCTTTTGGCCAACACCTGGCGCTTCAGACCTGTCAGTGGCTGGAAGACAAAGACTGGTTGTCGGATAATGCCCTGATTTATGTGGAAGTGGAAAAAGGTCTGAATTTATCTGAACTGCCTGCAAACTGGCAAAAATTAAAACAAAAAAATGCCGGTGAAGTTGATTATTATCTGTTCACCCGAACCCGCTGATTCAGCTTTCCCCGCTCTCGCTATTTTGATGAAGTCAAACTGCTGTTTTGGATGTTAGAATAGTGGAAACTTGCCGCCTTATCCGGGCAACCATTATCTGAACAATAGAGGAAATTATGCGTAACTGGAAACTGTTACCTGTTTTAGCTCTGGCTACTCTCATTATCGCGGTTATTGCCTATATCGCATTTTATTTCTTTTTCCTTGACCTGTTTGTCGATCTCTGGTGGTTCAGGTCGCTGCATTTTGAAGGCTATTTCTGGCTGCGCTTACTGTATCGTTTTATTTTATCCGGTGGCGTTACACTATTGTTTTTTGGGATTTTCTTTTTCCATTTCTGGATAGCCTCCCGTTACCTGGGCTTAAACCCTCCAGACTCAGTCTTATTGGATGCTGACCAAAGACGCCGGTTTCAGCGATTCGCCGATGTCTTCATGGACGGCTCCATCAAAGTTTATACTCCTTTATCCTTTTTACTGGCTGTAGCAATAGCCGTTCCTTTTTACCAGCAATGGGAACAGGCATTATTATTTTTCTTTGGCTCTGATTCAGGTATTTCTGACCCGGTTTATGGACGGGATATCAGTTTTTATATACTGTCTTATCCTATCTATATGCTGATTCAGCAGGAGCTGTTGTATACCTCAATTATTTTGTTTGTACTGGTTACCTGTCTGTACTGGCTTGAGCATGTATTTGTACCCAATCAGAGTCAGGAATTTCCGGTCGGCGCTAAAATCCATTTAGGCATTTTACTAGGGTTTGTTGTTCTATTTGTAACCTGGGGATTTTTGCTTGATCGCTATTCCCTGCTGTTCGTCAGTTCCCATGAACCGGTCTTTTTTGGTCCGGGATTTGTCGATATGCGTTTCCTGCTGCCGTTAATCTGGCTTTCCATTATTTTTTTCCTGGCGACCGCCATTGCAGCGGGCTTGTTTATATTTTCAGAAAAACACCGTATCAAATGGCCGCTGATTGTTTCATTGGCTTTATTTGCCGCCTCGATAGGCTTGCAAAAAGTCCAGACCATTCCAGAGCTAATCAATAAATTTATTGTCCAGCCCAACCCGGTCAAGGCGGAAGGCGTCTTTATGAAATACAATATTGATGCAACGCTGGCCGCTTATGATTTACGAAAAATCAGAACCATAGACTTTAAAGTCTCCCTGAATGCCAGTAAAGATATCGAACAATGGTCGACCAAAAAACACTTTGAAAATATCCCGGTCTGGGACAGGGAATTTCTGATGGATGTCTATCAGCAATTACAGGCCATCCGCCCATACTATCGTTTCCCTGCTGTCGATGAAGACCGCTATTTCCTTAACAATCATTATCAGCAGGTAAACCTGTCTGCCAGGGAAATGAATATCAATCGGCTGCCATTGGAAGCACAAAACTGGGAAAATACCCATTTACGCTACACCCATGGCTATGGCGCGGTGATTACACCGGCTGCACAAGATGCTGACAAGCCTATTGTCTGGTATTTACGTGACCTGAATATGTATTCCCCAACGGGTTTTGAAGTGAAATATCCGGATATTTATTATGGCCAGGAACGTTATCGTTATGCCGTGGTTCCTAATAAACTCCATATTGCCGGTCTGTCATCATCCAAGACCAACAGAGCTTATGAGGGCACAGGCGGAATTCCCATTCCCTCTTACTTCAGAAAACTGCTGTTTGCATTTTATTTTAAAGACGAAAAAATCTTTTTCTCAACCAATATTTCTGATAAAAGCAGAATGTTGATTCGTCGTAATATCATCGAAAGAATCAATACGCTGACCCCATTTCTGCATCTGGACAAAGACCCTTATCTGGTGGTAACAAAAGACCGTTTTTACTGGATACAGGATGCCTACACGTTATCGAAATGGTACCCGGTTTCAAAACCTGCCGCCGATGACTTTTTAGACGGCGCGCATGAGTTTAATTATGTCCGTAATTCAGTCAAAATCGTCGTTGATGCCTATGATGGACAGGTTGATTATTATATTGCTGAACCGCATGACCCTATCATCAGGGCCTATGACCGGGCCTATCCCGGGGTATTCAAATCGCTGGATGAATTGCCTAAAGAGCTGGTTCATCATTTACGCTACCCCAGAGACCTGTTTTACATGCAGATGAAAGTGTATGCAAAATATCACCAAACCGATCCGGCCTTGTTTTTTGAACAGGCGGAAACCTGGCAGTATGCTCGGGCGCATGATAAGGAATTACGCCCTTATTTCATCACCATGGATTTTGGCCATTGTAAAAACCGGGAAGAATTTGTCATGATTAACCCAATGTCGCCCATCAACCGGGATAACCTGAGTATGGTCGGCATTGCCGGAATTCTTAATCATGAAACCTGTGATAATTCCTATGACCCCAATGTCACTATCTATAAATTCAAAAAAGATATACAGGTTAACGGACCGGCACAGGTTGAAGCGCTGATAGATCAAGACCCCATTATTTCAGAACAGTTCACCTTATGGGATCAGCATGGCTCGACGGTTGACCGCGGACGGATGATTATCCTGCCCATGAAGAATTCAGTACTCTATGTCCAGCCTATTTATCTGATTTCCACCAAAACCAAGATTCCGGAATTGACTCGGGTTATCGTTTCTATCGGTAATCAGGTGGTTATGGATAAAACATTATGGTCCGCATTCCAGCGACTGAAAGCGCGGTTTATCAAACAGTCTAAAGATGAGAAAGGCTCAGGAACAACGATTGGCGAATAAGTGATGGATACGGCTACGGCTGCATGGATGCAGCCGTTAATAACAAATCAGATAACTGTTTAACGCAGCCTGGTCATTAACGTAACAACACAGAACAAAGCTTGTCTTCAATTTCCATTCGTTTTGCTAATGCTTCACCCAAGCGGGAAAGGTCAGTCTCAAGATTATTTATGTTTATTTTGATTTTGGTATCGTCATACTGATCATTAAAAGCGACGACATTATCAGTGGTCGTCGAATACTCAGGATAAACTTCCCGGGCAATATTGAGAATATTATTGCGACGCTCTGTGCCCGATAACACTCGCTCAAACAGGCCAAAATGCCCCAACGAAACATAATCCACCAGAATCTCACTAAATGACTTTAATTGTAGAACCAGGTCAGCAGAATCTGCAAAAGGCTTCAAATCTGCAATCTGGCAATACAAGGCCCAGACCTCTTTGCGTTCCTGTCGTAATTCATCAACAATATGCTGACTTTGGGTTCGTCTTTCCTGATGGTTTACAGTTTCGGCTACAGTCATCATTACCTCCTACTAATTTGATGTTTAATTTATGTTAAACCTTATAAAAAGGCAACAATTAATTCATTTTTAAGAAAAACATGTTATCAATCTCTGTCATCATTCCCACCTGCAACCGCTGTGATTCGTTAAAAAAAGCATTACAATCTGTTGTCTCTCAGCAACTTAAAGCAGACGAAATCATTGTTATTGACGATGGCTCAACTGACAATACCGCCGACATGATTCGGCAACACTTTCCAGATGTTATTTACCACTATCAGCCAAATAAAGGCGTCAGTCATGCCCGTAACACCGGTATTCGACTGGCTAACGGCAAATGGATTGCATTATTAGACTCTGATGATGAATGGCTGCTGAAGAAATTAAAAATGCAACAACAGGCCCTGCTGCAAAACCCGGAAATAAAAGTCTGTCATACCGAGGAAATCTGGATACGAAACGGCCAGCGCGTCAATGCAATGAATAAACACAAAAAAACCGGCGGCTGGATTTTTAAAAACTGCCTGCCCTTATGCGCTATGTCCCCTTCTTCTATCCTCATCCATCGCTCTGTTTTTGATGATGTCGGGCTGTTTGATGAAGACCTGCCCGCCTGCGAGGATTATGACTTATGGCTTAGAATCACCGCCCGTTATCCGGTTTTATTCCTGGAGCAAGCGTTGATTATCAAACATGGCGGTCATGAAGACCAGCTTTCCAGAAAATACTGGGGGATGGACCGGTTTAGAATCCATGCGCTGGAAAAAATCATTAATTCAAATACCCTGGATTCAGATAACCGACAGGCTGCCGTTGACATGCTGTTAAAAAAAAGCCGAATCTACCTTCAGGGCGCCATCAAACGCAATAAAACTGCAGAAATTGAACACTATCAACAACTCATCCAAAAATTTTCATGAGCCAAACTGAAGTTAAACTTTTTTTCTTCGCCGCACTGCCCTGCGAAGCAAAACCCATCATCGCCCACTATCAACTTAAAAAGCTCGATCAGCCTCACCCGTTCAGTCTCTATCAATCAGAAGATACTG
>CAYLNS010000072.1:0-11758 GCA_964385115.1 uncultured Methylomarinum sp. | reverse complement strand
CTTATTACAAACTGTCAAACTTTTTATCGAGCTTTTACTTCTATTCGTGCAAACTTTCTTTTCCCGACCTGATAAACCTCTTTTGTTCCGCTCTTTATAGAGGCTTTCGTGTCATCAAGCTTTTCGCCATTAATTTTGACAGCGCCTTGTTTTATCATACGAATAGCTTCGGATGTGCTTTTGGTCAAGCCACTTTCTTTTAATATATTGGCAATGGGATAGCTTTCATCTTCTGTATAAACAGTAAATTCTGGCATTTCATCAGGAATTGCGCCTCTTTGAAAACGCGCCTCAAAATCTTCCAATGCTTTTTTTGCTGCAGAAAGACTATGAAACCTTTCGATTATTTCCTGGGCTAATGCCACTTTATAGTTTCTTGGATTTTCACCGTCGACACATGCCTGCTTCCATTTTTCAATGTCTGCCATCGGTTTAAAACTCAATAACTCATAATATCGCCACATCAACTCATCAGAAATTGACATGATTTTCCCAAACATTTCATTAGGAGAGTCTGACACACCAATATAATTATTCAGCGACTTTGACATCTTCTGAACACCATCCAGCCCTTCCAAAATCGGCATAGTAATAATAGTTTGCGGCTTTTGCCCATCCATTTCCTGTAACTGTCTGCCGACCAAAAGATTAAATTTTTGATCGGTTCCGCCCAATTCAACATCCGCCTTCATAACAACCGAGTCATGACCTTGAATTAAAGGATATAAAAACTCATGTATGGCGATAGGCTGACCACTTTTGTATCGCTTGCTGAAATCATCTCTTTCCAGCATCCTGGCAACCGTATGCTTGGCCGCGAGCTGAATCAGCTCCGCGGTTGTCATAGCGCTCATCCATTCGGAATTGAACAGGACCGTTGTTTTGTCTGGATCAAGAATCTTGAAAACTTGCTCTTGATAGGTCTTGGCATTCTCCAGCACATCTTCTTTACTTAATGGCTTTCGCGTTACATTTTTGCCCGTTGGATCCCCTATCATTGCTGTGAAGTCACCAATCAGGAATAAAATTTCATGTCCTAAATCCTGAAACTGCTTTAATTTATTGATAAGAACTGTATGCCCTAAATGTAAATCCGGGGCTGTAGGATCAAAACCGGCCTTAACTCGCAGCGGCCTTTTTTCTTCCAGTTTTTTGATTAATTCACTTTCGACTAATATTTCGTCAGTACCACGACGAATCTGCTCCAACATTTCCCGCTGCAATTTTGCTCTCCAGATTCAAGAAAATTAAATATCCGTATTATAAAATACTCTACCTAATGATGAGAATAAAATTACTTTTTACTCTATAATTAAAGCAAATTACGTTACAATTTTAATGTTACCTCTTAATGTCGGGCATAATTCTTGTGAACAAAAGACTATTTAAAAATTTAATCCTGATTATTTCTGTTCTTTTTACTATTACTGCCTGTTATACCCTCATTTCACCTGATACCGATTCAGCATCTGACAACCAGCTTGTTGAAAACGTAATGCTCGAGGCATCCACTCCTGATATTGATGCACCTGTCGTCAACTCGGACATTGATCTAAGCAGTCAGAAACCAGAACTTACCCAGGTTTCACATACCATCAAACCTGGGCAGACGTTGTCTTCCATTTTTTCCAGCCTGGAACTGGATAATAAAGACTTACACAAAATCATACACTCAAATGATACCGGAAAATTATTTGCTTCCATTCGTCCGGGCAAGCAGCTTGTTGCAAAGCTTGATTCCAACGGTGTCCTGCAAGAACTCAGCTATGCCAAAAACTCTATCGAAACACTGATTGCCAAACGTGAAGCCGATCACTTTGATGTACAGCTACAAAGCAAACCTGTGGAGAAAAAAATTGCTAGCGCCCATGGCGTAATTCACTCCTCACTGTTTATGGATGGCAAGAATGCCGGTCTTCCTGACAAAACCATCATGGAACTGGCAAATATTTTTGCATGGGATATAGATTTTGCCTTAAGCCTTAGAGAAGGCGATCAATTTACAGTTGTCTATGAAAAGTTATTCGTCGACAACCAGGAATCAGGCATTGGTGATATTGTTTCTGCTGAATTTGTTAATCGAGGCAAAACCTATACTGCCGTAAGATTTAAAGATCCCGATGGCAATGTCAATTATTACACTCCTGATGGAAAAAGCCTAAGAAAAGCTTTTTTGAGAACTCCTGTTGATTTTGCCCGTATCAGTTCTCATTTTAATTTAAGACGCAAACACCCGGTTCTCAACCGTATTCGAGCTCATAAAGGTGTAGATTATGCCGCCCGGACCGGCACACCAGTAAAAACTACGGGTGATGGAAAAATCACGTTCCGTGGTCGAAAACGAGGATATGGCAGAGTCGTTATCGTCCAGCATGGGCAGAAATACACTACTCTTTACGCTCATTTATCCGCCTTTAAAAAGGGGCAGCGAGTGGGTAAGCATGTAAAACAAGGGCAGGTAATTGGATATGTAGGTATGTCAGGACTGGCTACCGGACCTCATTTACATTATGAATTTCGTGTTAATGGAAGACACCGAAACCCGTTAACCGTTAAGCTGCCCCATGCCACTCCAGTCAGCAATTCTTTATTGGCCGAATTTAATAAGCAGACACAGCCATTAATTGAGCAGCTCAATAAAGTCAAAGCTCAATCCCTTTTGGCTCATAATCAGGAATAATGCCAGAGCTATATATCGGGCTCATGTCCGGCACCAGCCTCGATGGCATCGATGCTGGTCTGGTCGACTTCAGCAACAATCAGTGTCAGATTATTGATTTTGATTTTCAGCCATTCGACCAGACACTTAAACAGAGACTTGCTGAGATCAGCCAATCTGAAAACGCCGTCCAGTTGTCTCAATATGGTGCACTTGATTCTGAACTGGGATTACTTTTCTCTAAAAGCATCCAAGCCTTACTGAAAAAAACAGATATACAACCCGAAGTAATTAAAGCAGTTGGCAGTCATGGTGTCACAACCCACCATTCACCCAACAGCCCACACCCGTTTTCCTTACAGATTGGCGACCCTAATATTATTGCCGAAATAACCGGTATAACAACGATTGCCGATTTCAGACGCCGTGATTTGGCAGCAGGCGGGCAGGGCGCACCACTCGTCCCGGCCTTTCATCAATACTTCTTCGCCAATGATAATGAAGCCGTTTGCGTTGTAAACATAGGTGGTATCGCCAATATTACTCTGCTTGATTCAGACTCGGTGCTGGGCTTTGATACTGGGCCGGGTAACACCCTGATGGATTACTGGATCAATAAAAATCACAGGCTTGCTTATGATAAAAACGGTAACTGGGCTAAAACCGGCAAAGTCTCCGTTGCTTTTCTTGAACAACTAAAACAAGATAAATATTTCTCGTTACGTCCGCCTAAAAGTACGGGTAAGGAATATTTTTCTCCACCCTGGTTGGAGAGGCATCTGACCGAGTTTGCATCACTCTCACCAGAAGATATTCAGCGCACGCTTTGTCAACTGACGGCAGATAGCATTTGTGATGCTATCCAAAAACATTCTCGCAACAAACCGAAGGTCCTGCTTTGCGGAGGAGGCTGTCACAACTCGCTATTATTCAAGCTCATTGAAGAAAAACTGAAGCAACCTGTCTTTTCTACCGCGGAATTTGGCATACACCCGGATCATGTCGAAGCCATTGCCTTTGCATGGCTTGCCCGGCAAACGATAAATCATTTACCGGGAAATATGTGTACGGCCACTGGCGCCAGACAGCCTGTTATTCTAGGCGGGATTTACCCTGGAGGATTAGTAAAACAATCAGGTAGAAAAAGATGAACCGCAACCACAAGTAGTGCTTGCATTCGGATTGCGAATGACAAACTGAGCACCGGAAACATCTTCCTTGTAATCAATTTCGGCGCCTTGTAGATACTGAATACTCATGGAATCAATCAACACAGTCACACCACCATTTTCAACGATGGTATCATCCTCATTGACCTCTTCATCAAAGGTAAATCCATACTGAAAACCTGAACAACCGCCGCCAGAGATATATACTCGCAACTTCAGGTTGTCGTTTCCTTCTTCTGCAATTAAGGCACCTACTTTTTCAGCGGCGCTATCGGTAAAAATAATTGGATCAGCCATTAGCTTACTCTTTAAAATCAAATAAGTCCGATTATGACTATACCCAGCATTTTAGTCAACTATTACGGACTAAGCCTACAATTCCAGTTCGACTATTTGCTGACTATGCTGTTTTTTTAATTTATCCATAACCCCCGCTTCTCTGGCGAGTTTTTTTACATTTTCCGAGCGGTTGGTCATCTCTGCCGCAACCAAAATTAACTCCAACTCCAAAGGAGAAAGTGTTTTCATTAAATTTTTAACCAAACCGGTATTGACTCCATTGCCCCCAAAATCACCGAGAGACAAAGCCCTGGAAAA
Source organism: uncultured Methylomarinum sp. (assembly GCA_964385115.1). GTDB lineage: Bacteria > Pseudomonadota > Gammaproteobacteria > Methylococcales > Methylomonadaceae > Methylomarinum. The sequence goes on along the minus strand of CAYLNS010000072.1, from coordinate 7,333 downwards.
ACCATAAAACTGCTGCATACGGCTTTCACATAACTGACTATAACGTTTTCGATTTTTTTTATTTTTCAGCGATTCTTTAATGGCCAGCGTAGCAACCGCAGCATTATATAATGCGTTTTGCACACCATGAGAAAAAATGGGATCAACGAAGGCAGCCGCATCACCGATACAATAATAATTTTCCCCACAGATATTTTTGGAATAATAAGAATAGTCCGGACGAAATTGCAAAGAACCTTCTATAAAGCTGGCCGGCTCCAGTAATTGCTTCAAATAGGGTAAACGGGCACAGATTTGTTTAAAAAAAACCTCTCTTTGATGTTTATCCATCCCTCGGGTTCTTCCGGTGGGTAAAACCAGGCCGACACTGGTTTTATCACGTAATATAATATGCCAAAGCCAGCCGGATTCTACTGACATGACAAAAGTCACCGGCTTGACTTGCGCCAAATCAGAAACGGGATGGCTTTTCCTGTCCACACCGAGATACAATGAATTTTCATAATACCCCCACAGGGATAAAAAATTCATTTCCCGGTCAATCACTTGCCGGGATTCAAATTGATTTGCCAGTAAAGAACCATGACCACTGGCATCAATCACATATTGACAAGCAATTTTTCCCTCATCAAGTGAATGCCCTCTCTTATCAAGATAAGAAACCACCGGCGCCTCACTCGCATCAAAATCAACCTGCTTGACGGTAATCGGGTTAAAAACCGATACCCCGGACTGCTTTGCATGTTCAAGCAAAATATCATCAAAAACATCTCTTTCAACATGCAGCCCGGGGCGGCTATAGCCAAAATCAGAAAATAAAATCTGATGGATATGATTATCCCAAACAGTAATACCTCCGGCTTTAGTTAAAAAGCCTTGCTGCTGGATTTTATCTGACACGCCGGTTAAATCAGTAAATTTCCAGATATGAGGAATCAGGCTTTCTCCCACCTGATTCCTCGGAAAAACACTACGCTCTAACAAAACAACATCAATACCTGCCTGGGCCAGATGCGTTGCGGCACTGCTCCCGGCAGGTCCTCCACCGATAACCAACACATCACAATGTGAAGGTATTTCCATCTTCAACTACATATCACCCAAGGCAGCCCGTTTGGTGGGATGCTGCAACCATTCGGCCACATCTCTGCCCAAGGCTTTTACACAACGCCCCATAATGGCACAAGTTCCTTTATAAGCCCCAAAGAAGCCGCCTCCTGAATATCTTCGGGCTTTAAAGTCCCCTACAACCCGGCCTCTTTTTTTCAGAACTCCGGAAATTCGAACGGCTTTGGCACCCGACCAGGCGCCGCCACCGCCCCCTTGAACTTCATCTATTTCAACTTTTAACACATCAGCATTTCGGGGCGCCCTGCTGCCATCAGTGATGATATTGGCATACTGCCCAGCTGCGTATTGCTGAATAAACTGGCTTAATTTGCCATCAAGATTACATTGCTGCTTGACCGCCTCCCTGACATAAATATCTTTTTTAAAGCGAATCGGCTCAATGACTAATGTCCCCGTTCCGGTAAACTGTTTTTCAGCAGCAGCGGCCACAGCTTCAGGTTTAGTTTCTGTTTTTTTTGTCCCTGGCGTTTGGCAGCCAGCCAACAAGCTCATAAAAAAAACGCCCAACACAACATAAAATTTCATAACCGGCCTCCTACAGGCTTAATAATGATACTTCTCAAAAGGTATCCACTCATCTAAATGACTCACTGGGTCAGTAATCGGTATAACAGCAAGTATATTTGTTGCTTATATTAGTTAAGAATAACCAAACTCAACAGAAAAAGCATCTATTTGGCAATTAACAACAATGGATTGACAGCTATTGAAGCTCAGCCTGAGTTTTTTCCTGAACAATATTTTGATAGGCTTGTTGTACGATTATTTTTCCATATCGCCTTTCAAGTTTGCGAATAGTAAAATGCGCATAAGCCATTTCCTGATAATGCTGCATAAAAATCAGATTAACCGAAGCCCCTCCAACCGCGCCGACTAATGGGATTGTTTGAGCCGCTAATTTTTCTGATACCGGAACACTAAACCGGGTGGCAACCGCATTCAGCAATTTGACCAGGGCAGGAGCGCTGTCTTTGCTGGCGCCATGCACAGCGATATGGCTGGATGCATCACCAATGGCCTTGCTTAAAAATGAACGTACCGCATAATAGCTGGTATCGGCACTCTCGATATTTTTAACTGGCCCGCCACTCAGCGCAAACACAGTCAGACATGCCATTCGGGTATCCAGACTGCGTAGATCTTCACCGTTACTTCGGGCAATATCGGCAATGGAACGTAACATCAACGTGGCGGAAACGGGTAACTCCACAGCCAGCGCCGTAATTCCAAAACTACCGCCGACCGCACCACTGACACCCGCCAATAATTTGTGAATTTTTTTCGAAGGGGGCCTGGCTACCGGTTTTAAAGAATATAAAGCACTATCCAATGCTTTACCCAGCGCCACACGGGTAATTCGGGAAACAATATTTGACCAGTGCCCGGGCAAGGCTGCCAGCGCTTTTTCTATCGGCATACCCAGAAAAAAACTGATTCTGGCTGCGAGACTGGTCGTTTCCAGACGCTGCACCGCCTGCCTTAGTGCTATCCAATCAGCTGGCCTGATTAACGCCGCTGGATTATCTGGTTTTTGAATATCCATTATCAGCTACATGGATTGCACATAATCCATCATTTCTTTCAACAAATCCTCAACTTTTAATAATTCGATAATCATACTATCAATCAGTTCTTTTAGGGCATGTAAAAAGGTTCGATGCTGAAACCCTTCCACGGTATAAAACTCCAGGCCACTGTAAAAGGTATTCAATCCCATGACAATCATGATAAATGCTGCGGCTTTCAGCATCATGCCCCGCACATTGGCTCCCAGTTTACCAAAAGCCACACTGACCAGTAACATGGTTGGCAAAGTTCCGGCTCCAAAAGCCAGCATCAGCAGCCCACCCTCAACGATAGTCGGAGCGGATGTTGCCTTAACGGCCATGGCAAACGTCAACGGACAGGGCATCAGTCCATTAAAAAAACCGGCAATCATTGCACCGAGTACGGGCCCTTTCTCCCTTGCCGTAGCATAGCCTTTTCGAAGCGCACCCATCGGTATCAGCCGGAATGAGCCTTGCCAGGGAATCCAGCCCAATATACCCAGAGCCAGAATAATGACGATTGCACCAATACTCATTTGCAAAATACTTTGTACCTTACCAAAGGCACCACTGGATACCAGGACAACGCCTAATGAGGCGGCAGCAAAACCAAGCAAGGTATATACAAAAATGCGGGTCAGTTGATAAGCAAAATAGGGTAGATAGGAACGACTCTTCCCGGCTTGCATAAAATATCCCGAAACCAGGGCGCCACACATACCTAAGCAATGGCCACTTCCCAAAACTCCTGCAATAAATGCTAACAGATAATCAAAACCACCTGCCGCACTCGCCATATCCTGCATAGCATGCATGTCGTGCATTGAATGATCCATTGGCTACCTATTTTTTACTGAGTCTGAGAGAGTTAACAATGACTGATACTGAACTTAACGCCATTGCAGCCGAAGCAATCATCGGGCTTAGCCTGCCCATGGCCGCAACCGGAATAGCAACCGTATTATATGCGAATGCCCAGAATAGATTTTGTTTGATTATCGTGATGGTGGCAGCGCTTAATTCTATCGCTTCGGTCACTTTATTGATATCGCCATTAACCAAAGTTAAATCGGCTGATTCAATCGCAATATCCGTACCTGTCCCTATGGCAAAACCCACATCCGCTGCCGCCAGTGCCGGCGCATCATTGATACCATCGCCTATCATGCCAACCTTTTTTGCTGCCTGTTGTAATTGTCGGATAATGGCCAGTTTTTCATCGGGTTTTGCCTGGGCATAAACCTGATCGATACCAACCTTTCCGGCAATAAAACGGGCGGTTTTTTCATTATCCCCTGTAACAATCAAGGTTTCTATACCACGGTGATGAAGCCTTGAAATAGCCGCGACAACATTTTCTCTAGGCTTGTCAGTTATAGCAAATATTGCTGCCGCCTTACCATTTACCGCCATAAAAACAGCGGTTTTCCCCATCCTGGATAAATCTGCTGCCTCAGGCAATAAGCGACTGATATCAATGTTATTTTCTTCCATCCATGCCTGGTTACCTATCAGAATATTTTTATTGGCAACCTTGGCGCTGACTCCTCTTCCCGTCTCACTGATAAATTCCTGACATTCTTCAGGCTCTATTTGTTTCGCAGCGGCATAATCAACAATGGCTCTGGCCAAAAAATGTTCAGAATTATTTTCGGCAGAAGCGGCCAGCATGATTATTTTTTCCTCGCTCATTCGTGACACTTTAATTAAATCACTGACCTGAGGCTTGCCTTCGGTTATCGTCCCGGTTTTATCAAATACAATGGCATTGAGTTTAGAGGCAATTTCAAGGCTTTCACCATTGCGGATGTAGATTCCCTTCTTAGCAGCCTGGCCCGTACCGACCATAATTGCAGCCGGCGTTGCCAACCCTAATGCACAAGGACAGGCAATCAATAATACGGTAATGGCATTACCCACGGCTACAGACAGTGGAGCGCCTACTATTAACCATGTGGCAAATGTTGCACCCGAAATACCCATCACTGCAGGCACAAAAACAGCTGAAATCTTATCAACCTGTTTTTGAATCGGTAATTTAGCTGCCTGAGCCTGATCCACCATATGAACGATACCGGCTAAAACAGTATCCATACCTACGGCTGTTACTTTTATTTTCAGTGAACCGTTACCATTTACGCACCCCCCAATAACTTTATCACCCGGCTCCTTGACTACCGGCATACTTTCCCCCGTCACCATTGATTCATCAACGGTGGAAATGCCGGATATGACCACACCATCTGTAGGAATTTTCTCACCAGGCCGGATAAACACGATATCGTCAATCTTTACATCATCAATATCAACAACAAGCTCCTGTCCGTTTCGTATGACCGTTGCCTGTGCGGGCTGTAAATCCACCAGCTTTCTGATTGCCTCACCCGCTTGCCCTCTGGCTCTTTCCTCCAGATAACGGCCTAGCAAAACGAATGTGACAATAGCCGCAGCCGCTTCAAAATAAACATGTCCTCTGCGCCGAAATAAAGCCGGTAAACTATAAAAATAGGCCGATCCGACCCCTAATGCAACCAGGGTATCCATATTGGCGGCTCTTTGTTTTGCAAGTTTTGCTGCTTTACTGAAAAAAGGCCTGCCACTGCCAAAAACAACCACCGATGTTAATGCGAACTGCATCCAGTGCACCCACGGCGAACGCATCATGGCCATTGCGGAAGTAACAACCGGCACACTTAATAAAGCGGCACCCCAAAAACGTCGTTTTGCTGTTTCGATACGCTTTTGTTCTTTTAAAATCAGATATTTTCGCTGTGACAAAGTATCCATGGCCAAAGCGCCATAACCCAGTGAATTCAATTTTTGGACAACATCATCCTTTTCCAGCTGCCCTTGTACCGTCACGGTTTCCGTCGCAAAATTTACGCTGGCGGATTTAACACGTTCATCCCGCTTTAGCACCATTTCAATCAGCAAAGCACAAGAAGCACAACTCATGCCCTCTACCGCCAAATCAACTTCCTTGACCGGGCCATCAATTTTTTTTCTTTTATTTAAAGATTGGGAGGATTTTGTAGCTAAATTACCCAATATGGCATCCACTAAAATAAGCAGATTTTCTTTGGGTAATTTCGCTGGGTCAAACTCTATAACCACCGAGCCAATTGCAAATACCGAACGGACTTTTTTGATTTCCGGCCTTTTTTTCAGCAAAATCTCAAAAATATAGCCGCGCTCAATATCATTTTTAAGAATTGGCGAAATAATCCGTACCCGACTTTTCAACTGGTGGGCGACATAAAAATTTTTAAATTCAGGCTCGGCCGTTTTCATGATGACTCCATTTTGTCGGGAAAGATTTTCCAGTTTATTTTTGTACCGCTTCAGCGTATTTATCGTCCCAATATCAGCTACTTATTTTTTTGGTCTACGGGATCGCATCAGTAAATAAAACATATAAAATGTTGCCAGCCATTCATAGCGGTGTACAAATGGTTTGGGAATCCATTCGTGCGTAATTCTCGACCAATGTAATTTAATTAAATACAGAACCAGAACATCATTTAAAAAATCTATAATTGCTTTTTCCGGATCATTAACCAATGCCTTGGGTTTTTTCATCCCCAAGCGGGTAATAACCTTGGCCGCCTGTATGGTCTCTTTGGTATCGGTATATTTTTCCCGAAACCAGCTGGCAATTTTAGTATTTTTTACTTTTTCCTTGAATGGTTCAGAATAATGTTCGCCATGATTTTTTTTAGCGGACACAAAAGCCTGGTCTTTTTCCATTTTGGCTAAAATTTGGGATAACTGTCTGGCCAGCTGAGAAAAATCACAAACAGCTTCATTAAAGCGTATCGATAATTTTTGAGCTGACTTGAAAATGCTAACCCGATACACACCGTCCACTTCTTTAAGCTGGCTAACCAGGCTATCGGCGGCCGGTTGATGACAACATATTTCAGGAATCTGAAAACGGATATGGCCTTCTTCTCGATAACGAAGAACAAACTGTTTTTGTATAGACATTGATTATTTCTCGCATAAAAAACGGGCGCCCTTATTTAATGAAGGATTAGCCCGCTTCTGTTGAATCATTTACCAGGATACGCTCAGGATATAAAAATAGCGTTTTGCCAAGTCATCATTCCAAGCTTCGCAAACCCTATATCATCCTGAAAATCTTCAGGTGAATATTTAATCAATCTTCGTCTTTCGCCTCAGCTACAATATCTTCCAGATTCTCTTTCTGGTTTAAGACAAAGTCCTTGCCGGCATCAACCGCTTTTGTAGTGTTTGATATAATTTCTTTGCGATACTTGAAAATCATATAACCGGCAACAACGCCCAAACCAAAAACCAGTACTGGATGTTTACTCACTTTACTCATCAATTTCCCCCCGGTATTGACTGTTGCAGTTGCCACGGTTCCCATGGCAACCTGTTTCCCCATCGAATGACCCGCGTGTCCGTTGGACATATTATGTCCGGCATGATCGCCGTGCGAATGTTTCATTTATTATTCCCCATAAACTTAATTTATCAATCTTTTAATATACTCAATAATAGAAAAATCATCTCGTATATAAAAAACTAGCTATCCGTTTCCTTGTCATTTTCGGCAGACAAAATCTCTTCTTCATGTAACATCTGATAAATCCCTTTACATCCTTCACAACAAAAAAACTTCTCTCCCT
>CAYLNS010000071.1:0-11787 GCA_964385115.1 uncultured Methylomarinum sp. | reverse complement strand
TGCCGGATGATTTTAATCTGGGTGTTGGTTTTATTTTCTAGAAAGTTGACAGGGTAGCGGTAGCGTAACCCGACAAGTATTTAAAAATGTTGGGTTTCGTCCCTCAATCCAATCTACACTTTGTCCTGATTTAATGGCAGTGATGATCTCCGTGGGAATCACTGCCGGACATTCATTAGGCAGCTACATATTTTAAGGGTTTATAGGAATCATATAATGAAGCGTTTGGCAGGAGGTGTTTTGCTGTTGTTAATGATGTTTCCGGTTTTCGGAAAAATCTATTACAGTAAAACGGAAGCAATGGTGCTGGCATTTGGAGAGGGGGCAACGGTAGAGATGTTGTCACTGTTTCCCGATGATAACCAGGTCAAGGAGATTGAAAACAAGGCGCGGGTAAAGCTTGAGTCGAACTTTATTACTTTTTATGTGGGTAAAAAAAATGGCAGGGTTTCAGGTTATGCGGCGATTGAAAGTCATACTGTCAGAACCAAACCCGAAACCTTGCTGATTGTACTGTCACCTTCAGGGGATATTGCAGCTATTCATACGCTGGCTTTTCATGAGCCACCTGAGTATCAGCCCCCACAGCGCTGGTATCAGCAATTGTTGGGTAAAGCCTTGCCGCAGTTAAGTTTGAATACCGATATTCAGGGAATCAGCGGAGCAACATTAAGCACCCGTTCGGCCTTGAAAATGGCGCGTAAGGTCAAGGCGGTTTTTGAAGTGATGGTTAAAGGTGAGCAGCAATAATGCGTTTTTTTGTGACAGGCGAGCAGAACAGGCAAATGATGATGAATGCCTTGATTCTGATGTTTTTGGGCTATGTTTTTTTGTTGTGGCTGAGTAATGGGCTGATGTTTTTCCATAAGATGGATTTAACGGCTGATTCGGTCGTCGCTTATTATCTGGGATCTGAAGAGGATTTTACCCAGCCCAGAAGTTATCAGAGTATGCTGGAAATCAGCCATTTTCATTTTTTTGCAATGGGTATGCTGGTGCTGACGCTGACGCATCTGATGTTAATGACCAGCTTGCCGACGTTGTTGAAAGTCTGGCTAAGCGCTCTGGTGTATTTATCGGCGGTTGCTGATGAAGTAGCCGGATGGTTGGTGCGGTTTATTCATCCGGGCTTTGCCTATTTTAAGATAGCTTCCTTTTTGTTGCTGGAAATCTCGTTATTGTTGTTGATTGTGTTTGTGAGCCTGTCTTTGTGGCAGGCGCGCCAGCAAATGCGCAAGAAGGCGTAACTTTTGTTCCAGAAAACGCTATAAATACATCTGTGCAGGCTTGAATGTGACATCCTTGTCACAGACGCTTCTTTCATATGTAGCAAATATTCAATCGTTTTGCTTGAATAATTCAGGCCGAAGAGTTACAAGAAAGTTAACGAATAGGTGCGGCAAAAAAATCAAAAAACAGCCACATGACCAGGCTGGATGTGATTAACGTGATAATCATGGCCGGCGTGCCTTTTTTTATCCACAGACCCGGGGTGATTGCCAGATCAGGGTTTCCGGTTTCTTTCGCCAGCCTTTCAGATAAGGTGACAATATAGACATTGGCGGTGGAGCCCAGGTGACTGCCGTTGCCACCCATGCCGACACCAATCGCCAGACTCCACCACAGTGGCGTGATGTTAATACCTTGAGATTCCAGGCTGAGAATGACCGGAACCATGGCGGCCGTAAAAGGGATGTTATCAATCAATGCCGATAAGATGGCGGCAAACCACATCAGCATGATGCTGGCCATCAATAAATCAGACTCGACAAACGGTTTGATGAAAGAGCCGACATATTCCAGAAAACGGCTGTGTTCTACGCCGCCGACCAGTATAAATAATGATATAAAGAATATCAGTAGCGGAACTTCCAGGGATTCAAAAGATTCATCGATATTGACATCCTGCGCCAGAAACAGCAATAAGGTCAGGCCGGTTGCAGCAACCACCCAGGCTTCCCACCCCAATGAGTGGTGAAAAATAAACAATACCACCATAAAACCTAAAACCAGCAAGGCAGAGTTCCAGGTCTTGGGGTCTTTGATTTCTTCTTTGTCAGAAAAATCAGGTGTTGCGGCCGTCATGGCCAGGTCTTTTTTAAACAGCCATTTCATGGCGAATAAAATACTCAGCCAGGCCAGCAGGACAATGCCGCCCATGTGAAATATGAAGGTATTAAAGTCAATATTGGCAGCCGAGCCAATCATCAGGTTGGGCGGGTCGCCAACCAGGGTTGCTACACCACCGGTATCCGAGAGCAGGGCAATGGCCAGGAGGTAGGGAATCGGGCTGACTTTTAATGCCTGGCAAATCAAAATGACCAGTGGGCCAAAAATAACCACCGTGGTCACATTGTCAAGCAATAACGAGATGACGGTGACTGTGGTGCCAATCAGCATCAATAGAATAAACAGTCTTCCTTTGCTGAAATCGGCAATGGTATAGGCCAGGGACTGAAAGCCACCGGTGGGAATCATGATGGCGACAATTGTCATCATCGCGCCGAGTAAAAATACAACATTCCAGTCTATGGCATGCAGTGCTTTTTCGGGACTGTAAAAACCAAGTAATTGTCCTGCAAAAATCATGATTCCCGCACCCAGCATGGCAAATTTTGTGCGGTGGAACCCATGTACGCCTTCTGTAAAAATACCCAGAAAGGTAACGGTCATAATGATAGCGGATACCAGCATATTGGTATCCCAGGTGAGTGTGTCTTGCATAGGTTTGCCTTGGTCAGATAGGGTTAAAAACTGTTGTCTAGTTGTAACGGTTTACCTTGCGCCGATAAGCCGGGTTTACCATTTAAAATCAACGCGCCCGGTTTCGATATCATACATACCGCCGACAATATCTATTTCGCCGTTGTTTTTCATTTCATTGAGTAGCGGACTTTTTTGGTGAATTTGCTGGACCATCAGTTCCACATTTTTAGCAGCTACTTTTTCCACCAGTGGTGGATTGTCGACAGTGACTTCGGTATGCAGTTCTTTTTCTATGGACTGTACAGCCGGTTTTATTTTATCCAGCAGACCGGTCAGGTGATCCAGTCTGGCATGAGCGCAGGCGCCTTTAATAGCGCCGCAGCGGGTATGGCCGAGAACGACAATCAGTTTTGAACCTGACAGTTTACAGGCAAATTCCATGCTGCCTAAAATATCGTCATTGATAATGTTTCCGGCAATCCTGACACTGAAAATATCGCCCAGACCCTGGTCAAAAATCAATTCCGCTGAAGTGCGCGAATCAATACAGCTTAAGATGATGGCCAGTGGAAACTGTCCTGAAGCTGTTTCGTTGATTTGTTCCAGCAGGTTTTTATGTTCTTTCAGGCTGTTGATGAAACGTTCATTCCCCTGTTTTAATCTTTCCAGAACCTGTAAAGGCGTCAGGTTTTGTTGCTCTTGTTTGGACAGAGTTTTTGCGGGGGGGACTGGAGGTAATACACCAAAACCACGCAGATTCTGAATGATAAGGTTTATATTTTTTCGCCTGGCCTCCGCCCTGAAGTTTTGAATGATTTCATAAACATCGTAGTCGATATATTTGGCATGGGTTGCGTCAATGACAACATGTGAATGCTCAGGAAGGCTATCCAGCAGCTTTAACAGGTTGGCTTTATTTAAAAATGAAACATTTTCAGAAAGTGAAATAATGGTTTTATTGGCTTCGTGGTGCTCATGCAGATAAAAGCCGATTTTTTGGTTTTCCAGCAGAATAAAGAAAGACGCAAATGCCATCCCTATGGCGACACCAATCAGCAGGTTGGTGAACAGTAAACCTAAGATTGTGACTATAAAGGGAATAAAATGATAGCTACCCACCCGGTACATTTGTTTGAAAAGGCTGGGTTTGGTCAGTTTAAAGCCAATAATCAATAATATGGCCGCCAGGCTGGAAAGCGGTATTTTATTGAGCAATTCAGGAAAAACCATCGTGGCAGCCAGCAAAATTAATCCATGGGTAATGGTGGCAACTTTGGTATGGGCGCCGGCCTGAACATTGGCGGAGCTGCGGATGATGACCTGGGTAATAGGCAGGCCGCCAAGCAGCCCTGAACAGATATTTCCTATGCCCTGAGCTTTTAGTTCGATGTTATTTGGGGTGACTCGTTTATAAGGATCAAGTTTGTCAACAGCCTCAATACTCAACAGCGTTTCAATGCTGGCAACAAGCGCCAGAACAAAAGCTGTTTTGTAAACAGCCAGATTATTGATTTGGGTAAAATCCGGCAGAATAATAAGGTTTGATACATCCGATAAATTTGACAGGGTGGGAAGGCTGACAAGATGTTGACCAGAAAGACTCCACTCCGGTATCTGGGCGATGAAATACTGGTTAATAGCTATTCCGGAAAATACCGCGACAATGGCGCCGGGAATGTGTTTGAAATAATTGAATTTTTTTATTAAAGGTGTTTCCCAGAGAATCATAATCAGTAAACTGGACAGACTGATGATGACCGCACCTATTTCTATGTAATTCAGCATGTGGCTGATTTCAGAAAAGGTGGAATAGTGATCGTGTTGATAGAAATCAAGATCACCTTCAAAGTCCCTGTCGTAACCGACCGCATGAGGAATTTGTTTCAGGAAAATGATGATACCGATACCTGCCAGCATGCCGTTAATCACTGCTGACGGAAAATAATAGCCAATAATGCCTGCACCCAGACGCCCCATGATGATTTGTAAAATGCCGGCAATAACCACGCTCAGTAAAAAGGCTTCAAATCCCAGGTTCAGTATGGCTTCGGAAACAATGACGATTAACCCGGCGGCCGGGCCGCTTACACCCAGTGATGACTTGCTGAAAAAAGCAACGATGGTGCCGCCAATTATGCCGGCCATAAGGCCTGAGAATAATGGTGCTCCGGATGCCAGGGCAATGCCCAGGCATAAAGGCAGGGCAACCAGGAAAACAACCAGCCCTGCCGGAATATCATGATGCAAGTGTTCCAGAAGTCTGTCTGGAGGCCGGGGTGTCGAAAGAAGTTTTGGAATCATCATTTAACCTTATTGTTTTTGTAATGGTGGAAGCAGAATGAGGAAAGTTGATTTTTCTCTTGTTGCTTGGCGTTTTGGTATTTATGACGTATTGAATTGTCCAAATAATCTAATGATATCAGTCAACACTTAATACTGATAGTTTCCAAATGATAGCTAATTTTTAAAATATATTATTGGGAATAAATCCAGCACCTCGTCCTGAAGGACAAGGTTTTCTTTAAGGAAAATAGTGCACTTTTTCATCTTCGCCATAAATGTCGAGGTGTTCTGAGGTGCTGGATAAAATTTTATTAAATTGAGGCTGTTTCGCCACGCTGCTCTATGTGATAATACCCAGTTCAGTGGCAATAAACCATAGTCGGGCAAATAAATGGACGAGAACAAGAAAAAAGCGCTTAGTGCAGCGCTAATGCAGATTGATAAACAGTTTGGCAAAGGCTCTGTTATGCGCCTGGGGGATGTTGCGGCCAGCCGGGACATTGAAATTGTATCGACCGGCTCATTGGCGCTGGATATTGCCCTGGGTTGTGGCGGTTTGCCGAAAGGGCGGGTCATCGAAATCTACGGGCCGGAGTCTTCCGGAAAAACCACACTGACACTGGAAGTGATTGCCCAGATGCAAAAACAGGGCGGGACGGCTGCATTTGTTGATGCCGAACATGCTCTGGATCCTGCCTATGCCGAAAAAATCGGGGTAAAGGTGGAGGATTTGCTGATTTCCCAGCCGGATACCGGTGAGCAGGCCCTGGAAATTACAGATATGCTGGTGCGGTCAGGTGCGGTTGATATTGTGGTGGTGGATTCTGTCGCGGCATTAACGCCCAAAGCCGAGATAGAAGGCGATATGGGGGATTCTCATATGGGCTTGCAGGCCCGGTTAATGTCTCAGGCCTTGCGCAAACTGACTGCTAATATCAAACGCTCAAACACGTTGGTAATCTTTATCAACCAGTTGCGGATGAAAATCGGGGTCATGTTTGGTAATCCTGAAACAACCACTGGCGGTAATGCCTTAAAGTTTTATGCTTCAGTCCGCCTGGATATCCGGCGGATTGGGGCGATTAAAAAGGGCGATGAAGTGATTGGTAATGAAACCCGGGTAAAAGTGGTTAAAAATAAAGTGGCGCCACCGTTTAAACAGGCGGAATTTGAAATTCTGTATGGGGAAGGTATTTCCTTTTATGGCGAGTTGGTCGATTTGGGTGTGAAATATGGTTTTGTGCAAAAATCCGGTTCCTGGTACAGCTATGGCGACCAGAAAATCGGACAGGGAAAAGACAATGCCAAACAGTTTTTAAAGGATAATCCTGATAAAGCCAAGGAGCTGGAAGCGGCTATCCGGGCCGAAGTTTTTGGTGATGTTAATATTGTTGATGAAACAGAAAATCAGGAACAAAAACCTGCTGAATAAATTTGCGCGCGGAAACAACAGAACAGATAAAAGCGATTTGTCTCAGGTTACTGGCGCGTCGGGAACATAGCCAGAAAGAGCTTGAGGAAAAATTAAAATTACGCGGCTTTGGTGTCAGTGACTCGCGTGAAATTATCGCGGAAATGACGCAGCAGGGCTGGCAAAGTAATAGTCGTTTTGCCGAAAGTTATATTCGCCAGCGTATCAGTAAAGGCTATGGGCCGGTCAGGATTGAATACGAGTTACAACAGAAAGGGATTGCTGATGTTGATTTGGCACCGGTTCTGGAAGAAATGGGTTGTACCTGGCAGCAGCTTATCCAGCAGGTGTATGAGGGAAAATTCTCAGACGAGAATCATCTGAGTTTTAAAGAGTGGACAAAAAGAAGTCGATTTCTGCAGCAACGGGGTTTTTCGGTGGATTTGATTAAATCCTTACAAAAAAACCTCAATATTAAACTGACGTTTTAAGTATAAAAGTGGTTATTTAAAGCCTATGAAAAACATGAGCAGCGCCGAAGTGCGGAGTACATTTCTGGAGTTTTTTAAACAAAGAGATCATGAGGTGGTGCCCTCCAGTTCTCTGGTGCCGGGCAATGACCCTACCTTATTGTTTACCAACGCCGGAATGGTGCAGTTTAAAGATGTTTTTTTAGGACGGGAAAAAAGAGACTACCAGCGGGCAACCAGTAGTCAACGTTGTGTCAGGGCCGGTGGTAAGCATAATGACCTGGAGAATGTCGGTTATACGGCAAGGCATCACACTTTTTTTGAGATGCTCGGCAACTTCAGCTTTGGTGATTATTTCAAAAAAGAAGCGATTCATTATGCCTGGGATTTTTTAACCAAGGAGCTGGAAATTCCACCTGAAAAGCTTTGGGTTACTGTTTTTGAGGAAGACCCGGAAGCAGAATCCATCTGGCTTGAGGATATCAAAGTTGATCCAGCCCGGTTCTCCCGGATTGGTGCCAAGGATAATTTTTGGTCCATGGGTGATGTCGGTCCTTGCGGGCCTTGTAGCGAGATTTTTTACGATCATGGTGAGGAGGTTGCCGGTGGTCCGCCAGGCAGTCCGGACGAAGAAGGTGATCGTTATATCGAAATCTGGAACCTGGTTTTTATGCAATATAACCGGGATAAAGACGGTGAAATGACGCCATTACCGGCGCCATCGGTTGATACCGGCATGGGGCTGGAACGGATTGCAGCCGTATTGCAGGGAGTGCACAGTAATTACGAAATCGACCTGTTTCAGAATATTCTGAAAGAAGCTGCCAGACTTGCGGGTGTCAGTGATTTGAACAACAGTTCATTACGAGTGCTGGCCGACCATATCCGCTCTTGCTCCTTTCTGATTACTGATGGTGTTTTGCCTTCGAATGAAGGCCGGGGCTATGTATTAAGACGCATTATCCGCAGAGCCATACGCCACGGATATCGTTTGGGTATTCATGAGGTCTTTTTCTATCAGCTGGTTGCGCCGCTGGTGAAGGAAATGGGGGATGCTTATCCCGAATTGAAAAAAGCCCAGGCTCAGGTTGAGCGGGTTTTGAAAAAAGAAGAGGAACGCTTTGCAGAAACCCTGGAGCAGGGCATGAAGATTCTGGAGTCCTGTGTGGAAAAGCTGGATGGCCATGTGATTCCGGGGGATATTGTTTTTCTGCTTTATGATACTTATGGTTTTCCGGTTGATTTGACGGCTGATTATGCACGGGAACAGGGTCTGACTGTCGACCATGCTGGTTTTGAAGTGGAAATGGCTAAGCAAAGAGACCGTGCGCGTGCGGGCGGGGCGTTTAATGCCGATTATGACGATGATATCAGTCATGACAGTCAGACGGAATTTACCGGATACGAAGTGCTGGAAGACAATTCCACGATTATCGGTTTATTCAAGCAGGGAAAACCTGTCGAACAGCTGCAACAGGGAGAAGAAGGGGTCGTTATATTAGATCAGACGCCTTTTTATGCCGAGTCGGGCGGTCAGGCAGGCGACAGTGGATTAATCAAAACTGACAATGCGGTTTTTGAAGTGACCGATACCCAGAAACAGGGGGCAGATCTTTTCCTGCATAAAGGCCGGGTCAAACAAGGAAATATTGTCGTAAACCAGTCCTGCCAGCCGTGTGTTGATCAATTAAAACGTAAGGCAACCGAGTTGAACCATTCGGCAACACACTTGCTGCATGCGGCATTGCGTCAGGTATTGGGAGATCATGTCAGTCAGAAAGGGTCGTTGGTGAATGCCGAGCGTTTACGATTTGATTTTGCCCATTTTGAACCGCTTACCGCCAGCCAGCTTGCCGAGGTTGAAAGGCTTGTCAATGAACAAATACGTCTGAATAATCCGGTCTCGGCTGAGATTATGGCAAAAGATGAGGCAGTCAAAGCCGGTGCCATGGCCTTGTTTGGTGAAAAATACGGCGATGAAGTCAGGGTGTTGAAAATTGGCGAATTTTCCACCGAATTGTGTGGCGGAACCCATGTCAGCAGAGCCGGTGATATTGGTTTGTTTAAAATTATCGGTGAAACCGGTGTGGCGTCGGGTGTCAGACGGATTGAAGCCGTGACCGGACAGGCTGCTTTGGACTGGGTGGCCAATAGAGAGCATGTGTTGTCGACTATTGCCGGCATGTTGAAAAGTGCGCCCGAGAAAACTCTGGATAAGGTTCAGCAATTGATGGATAAAAATCGTTTGCTGGAAAAGGAAATGGAAAAGCTGAAGGGAAGACTGGCCAGTAGTGCCGGTGGCGAACTGAGTAGTCAGGCAGTTGATGTTGATGGCATCAAGGTATTGGCCGCCAAGCTGGAGGATATGGATACCAAAGCCATGCGCGAAATGGTCGATCAGCTTAAAAACAAACTGGGTAGTGCCGCCATTGTACTGGCAACGGTTAAAGATGAAAAAGTCAGCCTGATTGCCGGGGTGTCCAAAGCCGAAACATCACGGATTAAAGCGGGTGATTTGGTTAATTTTGTCGCCATGCAGGTTGGTGGTAAAGGGGGAGGGCGGCCCGATATGGCGCAGGCTGGCGGAAATGATCCAAGCCGGCTTGTCAGTGCTTTGCAACAGGTCCCGCAATGGGTTGAAGAAAAGCTGCAAGGCTAAAATCAGGACAAATATTTAATATCTATGGCAGTTTATGTTTATAAATTTGGCGGGACTTCGGTCGGTTCGGTAGAACGGATCAAGGCCGTCGCTGAAAAAGTCAAGAAAGCACGGGATTCAGGTGACCAGATAGTCGTTGTGGTTTCGGCCATGAGTGGTGAAACCAACCGCTTGACGGCTCTGGCAAAAGAAATGCAGCAGCAGCCGACCGAGCGCGAGATGGATGTGTTGTTATCTACAGGAGAGCAGGTCACCATGTCGCTGTTGAGCATGGCATTGCATCAATTGGGTTGTGATGCCTGCTCGTATACCGGTAGTCAGGTCAAAATTCTGACAGACAGCAGTCATACCAAAGCCAGGATTCAGGATATTGATGATAAAAAAATCAGAGAGGATCTCGAGGCCGGTAAGGTTGTGGTTGTGGCCGGTTTTCAGGGGGTTGATGAGCACGGAAATATTACAACGCTGGGGCGCGGTGGTTCAGATACCACAGCCGTAGCATTGGCGGCTGCACTTAAAGCAGATGAATGCCATATCTATACGGATGTAGATGGGGTCTATACGACAGACCCTCGAATAGAGCCTAAGGCTCGTCGACTGGACAAAATTACCTTTGAAGAAATGCTGGAAATGGCCAGCCTGGGATCCAAGGTGTTGCAGATTCGCTCGGTTGAATTTGCCGGAAAATATAATGTCGCATTGCGTGTTTTATCATCATTTAAAGAAGGTAATGGCACACTCATTACCTATGAGGAATCGGAAATGGAAAAAGCTCTAATATCTGGAATTGCTTTTAATCGGGATGAAGCCAAGCTTACTATAACTGGGGTGCCGGACTTACCGGGCGTGGCTTCTAAAATCCTGGGACCGATTGCAGACCAGAATATTGAAGTCGATATGATAATCCAGAATATTGCGGCTGATTCAACGACAGACTTTACCTTTACCGTCCACAGAAATGATTATCAGCGGGCAAAAGAAACCCTGGAAAAGGTTTGCGCTGATTTAGGCGCCAGGCAGGTGACCGGTGATAATGACATCGTCAAGGTTTCTATTGTAGGTGTCGGTATGCGGTCTCATGCCGGTATTGCCAGCAATATGTTTAAAACACTGGCAGATGAAGGGATTAATATCAGAATGATTTCAACTTCGGAAATTAAAATTTCTGTGGTTATCGATGAAAAATATCTGGAATTAGCGGTTCGTTCTCTGCATAATACTTTTGGACTGGATAAAAAAGAAGAGTCGTGAGTCTTTTCATTATTTTAAAAAGAAGCTATAATATGCAGCTCGTTAGCCGCTAAATAAGGGCTGCAGATTTTTGGAGATGTAGGGAGATATTATGCTTATCTTAACAAGGCGAGTTGGAGAGACTTTAATGATCGGGGACGATGTAACAGTTACCGTTCTGGGAGTTAAAGGCAATCAGGTTCGGATTGGTGTAAACGCGCCAAAGGAAATATCTGTACATAGAGAAGAAATCTACGAGCGAATTAAAAAGGAACAAGAAGAATCTTCCTCAGATTCTGAAGACTAACCAGTTTCAGGAGAGTTGGCCGAGAGGCTGAAGGCGCTCCCCTGCTAAGGGAGTATGGGTTTTATCGCCCATCGAGGGTTCGAATCCCTCACTCTCCGCCATTAATAGAAGTAAAAAGTTAATAATCAACAGGAAAGATTGTTGACAAAAAAGAATTAAAAAGGGATAATAAGCGGCTCAATTAGGCGCCCGTAGCTCAGCTGGATAGAGTACTCGGCTACGAACCGAGCGGTCGGGAGTTCGAATCTCTCCGGGCGCGCCAATTGAATAAAAAAGAATTTTTCCCCTGTAGCTCAGTTGGTAGAGCGGGTGACTGTTAATCACTAGGTCGGCGGTTCGAGCCCGTCCGGGGGAGCCATATAAAAATAAAGCTCTGGCAGATTTGTCAGGGCTTTTTTTATGCTTGCTATTTTTTTCAGGGAAAGTCATAAAGTCCTGTTGTTCTGTGTCACATAGAACATTAACAAAATTTTTCGTCAGAGAAATCCCTGTTTTTTAAGCTCTGATTTTTTGAGATTTTAATGTTGCAAAAGTTATCCGGCTGGTCAAATAGGGAAAACCCTCTTTTTTTGATGGCTCTAGTCTGTCGTTTATCAAATCATTCTGTCAATTTAAACTACAACCAGTCGAAAATCCAAGCGTAAAGTCCTGGGGTTGGAAAATGTCAATGTAAATCTAACCAAGGACGGTTATATTGGTGTGAATGAACAATTCCAGACGG
>CAYLNS010000070.1:0-11831 GCA_964385115.1 uncultured Methylomarinum sp. | reverse complement strand
TGACAAGACTGTGGAGTGGATTAAAAAACACCAGTAATGATCGCAAGCACTCAGCACATTTAATAATCAGTCGCTTGCGGAACAAGTGTATGTGACAGGGATGTCACATTCAAGCCTACACGGATGTATCTACGGCGTCTTCTGGAGCAAGTGACTGATATTGAATATCAAAATACGCAGAGTGATTCCCTAAATAATCATGGGGTTGTCGTCCTGTATTCCCGGGCAATTGCCTGGCTGAGCTGATAAACGGCCATGGCATACAACGGGCTATGATTATAGCGGGTAATAACATAAAAATTATTCAGCCCGACCCATAAGTCCTGCCCTTCCGGTTGTTCAAAATCCAGTAATTTTACCCGCACATCATCGGCCAGACTTTCTGGTACACGCACTTGCCAACCTTTAAGCTGCTTAACAGAAACATCGGGCTTCAGGCCTTTTGTTAAGGCTTTTTTCCATTGCTCGCCACTGGCTTCCACCTTAAAAGCTACAGGCTCCCCTTTTTGCCAGTGATGACGGTTAAAATAATTGGCAATACTGGCCAGTACATCCCCTGTGTTATTCCAGATGTCGCGTTTCCCGTCCTGATCAAAATCAGCCGCATAACTGAGATAACTGCTGGGCATAAACTGCGGCATACCCATGGCACCGGCATAAGAGCCCACCGGTTCCAGCGGATTCATTTTTTCCTGTCGGGCCAGAATCAAGAAGTTTTCCAACTCACTTAAAAAGAATTTGCTGCGTTTGGGATAGGCAAACCCCAGTGTCGACAAGGCATCAATCACGCGGTAGGAACCGGTATTCTGACCATAACGGGTTTCCACACCAATAATTGCAATCATGATTTCAGCCGGCACCCCATATTGCTGCTCAACCTCAGTTAAAACCTGCTGATTCTGTTGCCAGAATTTTACCCCGCCTTTGATTCTTGAGTCGGTCAGAAAAATTTTCCGGTATTTATACCAAGGCATACCTTCAGCAGGCCGGGAAATAGCTTTTAAGATACTCTGTTTTATCTCCACCTGATCCAGTAACTGTTTCAATTTGTCTCGGTCAAACTGATGCTTGTTGGCCATATTTTCGATGAAATGATAAAGCCTGTCATTTTCTTCTACAGCGGACAACACCGGCGATGCCAGCAGGTTCAGAGCCATAATAATTGCGATTTTTTTCATATCAGGTCGGTAAAAATTTTCTGTGGGTATGGATGGACATCAATATACCAAATCCGGCCATCAAGGTAACCATTGATGTTCCACCATAACTGATTAACGGAAGCGGCACACCGACCACCGGCAAAATGCCGATGACCATGCCGATATTAACAAATACATAGACAAAAAAGGTAAATGTGAGACTGCCTGCCAGCAGGCGGCTATAGGTATCCTGGGCCTGAACAGCAATGTACAGACAGCGGCCGATAATCAGCATATACAGCACCAGCAACCCTAGACAGCCTGCCAAGCCGAATTCTTCAGCAAAGACGGCAAAGATAAAGTCTGTTGAGCTCTCGGGCAAAAAATCCAGTTTGGCCTGGGTACTGCCGAGCCAGCCTTTACCATGAACACCACCCGAGCCGATTGCAATTTTCGACTGGATAATATGATATCCACGCCCCATCGGATCTGATTCGGGATTTAAAAAGGTCAGCACCCGGCCGCGCTGATAATCCCGCATAAAATGCCACAAAACAGGGGTTAATGAAGCCAAAACCGCACAGGTGCCGATAATAAATCGCCAGGACAGACCGGCAAAAAACAATACTGCCGCACCGGAACTGGCCACCAGCAGGGAGGTGCCCAAATCAGGTTGTTTGGCAATCAGCAAGGTGGGTATCAGTATCAAAACGCCTGCCACCATTAATTGCCTGCCTCTGGGCGGCAAAGGTGACTCGGACAGATACCAGGCAATCATCATCGGTGCGGTAATTTTAATCATTTCTGAAGGCTGAAAGCGCATAAAACCCAGATTCAACCATCGCTGCGCACCTTTTCCAACCATCCCCATCACTAATACAGCGACCAGCAGGATTACACCTATCACAAACAAATGTACGGAATAACGCTTAAACTGATTCGGTTCCACATGCGCCAGCAAAATCATCAATCCGAAAGCCACCCCCATTCTGACCACCTGTCTTAATAAAATGGCGGTATCCTGCCCGCTGGCGCTGTATAGCACCACCAGACTCAGACAACTCATCAAGACCAGTCCCAAAAAAAGCGGGATATCAATATGCAGTTTACGCAATAAATTACCAATCAATGAAGGTGGTATAAATTGCTCGCTGCGTGTTTCAGTTTTCATCAATTGTTTCTTTTTTAGTGGCCAGATATTGTTTGATAATTTTCCCAGCAATGGGCGCTGCAACCGACCCCCCATGACCGCCATTTTCCACCACCACAGCCACGGCAATTTTAGGGTCATGAGCCGGTGCAAAGGCAATAAACAAGGCGTGATCTCTTAACTTCAAGGCCGTTTCCTTTTCATTATATTTTTCTTCCTGTTTGACCGTAAAAACCTGGGCAGTTCCTGTTTTGCCGGCAATCTGATAATCAATATCCTTGCCAATCCGCCGGGCCGTCCCTCTTGCGCCATGAATCACATGAATCATTGACTGAATGATATTATCCAGATTGGCAGGATTCAGCTTAATCACCTGTTCAGAGGTTTTTTTAGCCGTGCTGATTCTTTCATTATTAATAATTTTATTAGCCAGATACGGGGTGACCACTTTGCCGTGGTTTGCAAGCGTGGCAGTCGCTCTTGCCAATTGCAATGGCGTAACCTGCATAAATCCTTGGCCTATTCCAGTAATCAAAGTTTCACCCGGATACCAAGGCTGCTTTCTCTTACGTCTTTTCCACTCCCGGGAAGGTAACAATCCGGAAAGCTCTCCCACCAAATCAATACCCGTTTTCTGGCCAAAGCCGAAGCGGGACAAAAATTCATAGATTCTGTCTATCCCCAGGGTTAATGCCAAATCATAAAAATACACGTCACAGGACTGGGTAATGGCAATATCCATATCAACAGGACCATGCCCCCATTTTTTCCAGTCCCGATAGCGATGATTGACATTCGGTAATTTATAAAATCCCGGACAAAACAGCTTATGCTTATAACTGGTTACCTTATATTCCAGCCCAGCCAACCCAATAAATGGTTTGATTGTCGAACCGGGTGGATATTGTCCACGCAAAACCCGATTAAACAGCGGCTGATCATCTGATTGCCGCAAAGCCTTGTAGGCTTTACTGCTGATACCATAGACAAACGGATTAGGATCAAACCCCGGCCGACTGGTAAACACCAAGACATCCCCGTCAGGTATCGATAAAGCAACTGCAGCGCCATTATAATCTCCTAAAGCTTCATAAGCCGTTCTTTGCAAATCAATATCCAGTGTCAGGAAAATATTCGCTCCAGGAACCGGTTCGGTAGCATCTAATGAATTAACCGCCCGCCCTTGGGCATTGGTTTCAATTTCTGCATATCCGGTCTTGCCATGCAACTGCTCTTCATAGGTTTTTTCAATGCCGATTTTACCCACATGGTGAGTTCCCCGGTATTCAGCAACCGGCAGGGATTTCAGTTCACGCTCATTGATTCGCCCCACATATCCCACTACATGGGAGGTCAATTCGCCAAAAGGATAATAGCGCACCAGACGGGCATGAATATCCACGCCGGGAAAAAACGGTCGAACGGTTGCAAAACGCGCCACTTCTTCATCGCTCATGCGTAACAGCAAAGGCGTACTGCTGAAAGATTTACGCCGTTTGCGTAATTTCTGAAACTGCTCGATTTTTTCATCACTGATATTCAGCAATACTTTCAACCGGCTTAAGGTCTCATCCAGATTCTTAACCTGTTCGGGAATAATTTCCAGACTGTATGAAGGAATGTTTTCAGCCAGAACCCGACCTTTCCTGTCATAAATTATGCCTCTGGTCGGTGGCAGGGGAACCACCTTGACACGATTGTCTTTAGCCAATGTTGCATAATGCTGATGGCCGACAACCTGCAAATAAACCAACCTGACAATCAGTGCCAGCGTCAGGATAATAATCAACACAAAGATGGCAACGACCCGGCTCAAAAAAATCCGGTTTTCTTCTAACGGATTTTTAACCGTATAACGTCCGTACATTGATTTTTAGCCTCGTATACGGATGGAATGCAGTAACAGAAAAACAACAGGCCAGAACAAGGAACCTGAAACAACCGGAAACCAGAAATTTAATGAAAAAGAATGAGTAGCCTGCAGATTCTCTATCCAGTAAGTCAATAAACAGGCCAGCAACAGACAAAAGAACACAAAAAGACTTTGCTGCGGAATAGGATAGTGGCGGATGCGCTTATGCAGTTTAACGACAAAATAACAAATTAAGGCATAAATCAAGGCATTTTGCCCCAGCAATCGCCCCGTTAATACATCAATTAACAGCCCCACAACAAAGCCTGTAAAAACACCCACCCGTTCTGGAACCGCCAGCGACCAGTAAATCAGCACCAACAGCACCCAATCTGGATTAAAGCTGGCTAAAGTTTCAGGTAACGGCACAATACGCAAAGCCATCGCCACCAATAATGTCAGAAAAATACTGATTGAAGCCGACTGTTTAGCTATCATTCACCCGCTCCGCTTGTCTCTGGCTTTTTCTCTTCAGTCAACGGTACAGGCGTTGAATCACTCCAGACAATCAGCACCTCCCTGATTTTATCCAGCTTTGACATCGGTGTAGCATGAATCCGGGCAAACGGTTTATCTGGCCTGACTGAAAACTCATCAACAACAGCAACCGGATAACCTTGAGGAAAAACCCCGCCCAGGCCTGAAGTTACCAGCAAATCCCCCGGACGAATATCGGCATTATTTGGTAAAAAAGGCAAATTAAGCCGGTTCAACTGGCCGCTGCCTATCGCAATAGTGCGTAAGCCATTACGATTGACCTGAACCGGAATCGCATGATCAGGGTCCGTAATCAGCATAATTTCCGAAGTAGCCGCCAAAGACCTGACAACCTGGCCGATAATACCCTGTGCATCCAATACTGGCTGCTTGGCTTTCACACCAAAGCGATTACCTTTATTCACTACAATTAAATGTTCATAGGGGACCAATTTGACGGATAGCAATTCGGCAATCAGCACCTGCTCCCCGATTTTAAAGGAATTCTCCAGCAAGGCACGTAAGCGGATATTTTCTTTTTCCAGGGCCGCCAGTTTTAATAGACGGGTCTGGTTAATCAACTGCTGCTGTTTTAACTGCTGATTTTCTGCCTGCAACTGAGTATATGAAACAAAGTTTTCACTGACGAAATCATAAATATCGACAGGCAAACTGACCAGTCTTTGTACCGGATAAACCACCACCGATAAAATATCCCGCAATATTCCCAGCTTATCCGTCTTATGATCCATCACCATCAGGGCAACTGATAACAGGACGACAACCAGTAAGCGGGTATTGAGTGATGGACCTGTGGCAAATAAAAGCTTTATAGCAAAACCCTCTGAAGAAAAACTGTGTATGAAAAAAAATTGGCAACTATACTCAGCGCATTTAAAAGAGAAAATATAATATCAGTTGCTTACGAAGTGTATGTAACAAGAATGTCACATTCAAGCCTGCAAGGATGTGTACGGCGTCTTCTGTCATAAGCGACTGATATAAAACACCTGAATGCACTGTACAGTTACAATGATAACTAATCAACGCTGAATAAAGCTTGCCTACTCCAGAGAAAAAGCTGACACGCCTTTTTCATCCAGCATTTCCAGCACCATGCCCCCGCCACGGGCCACACAAGTTAACGGGTCATCGGCAATATAAACCGGCAGGCCGGTTTCTTCGGCAATCAACCGGTCAATATCTTTCAACAAAGCCCCGCCACCAGTTAAAACAATCCCCCGGTTGGCCACATCCGCACCCAGTTCGGGTGGCGTTTGCTCCAGAGCCACTTTTACCGCCCCGACTATACCGGATAAAGGCTCCTGCAGAGCTTCCAGAATTTCGTTACTGTTTAATGAAAAACTGCGAGGCACACCTTCGGCCAGATTACGCCCAGTAACCTTGATTTCCCGCACCTCGGTACCCGGATATGCCGCACCGATTTCGTGTTTGATTTTCTCGGCGGTTGCCTCACCGATTAACGTGCCATAGTTTCTACGCACATAATTGATAATGGCTTCATCAAATCGATCACCACCAATTCTGACAGAGGCTGAATAGACAATCCCATTTAATGATATAACCGCAACTTCAGACGTCCCGCCACCAATATCCAGCACCATTGAACCTTGCGCCTCATCCACGGGCAAACCAGCGCCCACAGCCGCCGACATAGGTTCTTCAATTAAGTAGACTTCCCGCGCACCAGCCATGGAAGCTGATTCACGTATTGCCCGTCTTTCCACCTGAGTGGATCCGCAGGGCACACAAATCAGGATTCTGGGGCTGGGCCGAAGCAACTTGCTTTCATGCACTTTTTCAATAAAGAATCTGAGCATGCGCTCTGTCACAGCAAAATCTGCGATAACACCATCTTTTAACGGCCGGATTGCAGTAATATTACCCGGCGTACGACCCAACATATTTTTGGCATCAATCCCCACAGCCGCAATGGTCTTGGCACCGCGTATCCTGTCTTCCTTAATCGCCACAACAGATGGCTCATTCAGAACAATTCCCTGGCCTGGCATATAAATCAGGGTGTTTGCAGTCCCCAGGTCAATGGATAAATCATTGGAAAAAAGGCCACGAATTCTTTTGAACATCTTTTCTGGATTCCTTAACGAACATAAAATTGTATTACTTTAACAATCAAGCAGGTATTTGAGCAAGATATAAAGTATTATATTGGCATTATTTTAATTGTGGAGTATTAATATGTCGTTAACGGCTGATGACGTAAAAAAAATTGCCCATCTTGCCCGTCTGGGCATTGATGAACAGGATATTGAGCACTACGCTCAGGATTTATCCAGAATGCTGGATTTAATGACGCAAATGGCTGAGGTGAATACGGACAATGTCCAGCCCATGGCTCACCCCCTGGATCAGCCACAAAGACTGCGCCCCGATGAAGTGACCGAAGGCAATCAGCGCGAACAGTTTCAGGCCATTGCCCCACAGGTAGAATCCGGCTTATATCTGGTTCCCAAAGTACTTGATTAAAGGATTAAACATGCACAACAAAACACTTGCAGAAATTTCGCTTGATCTTCAAAACCGCGATTATTCCAGTGTCGAACTGACCCAATATTTTCTGAATCGCATTAACAAACTGGATAATATCAATGCTTTTATCACTGTTGCCGAGGAAACAGCCTTAAAACAGGCTCAGCAGGCAGATAAATTACTGGCATCCGGTCATGCCAATCCATTAACCGGCATCCCGGTTGCACAAAAAGATATTTTCTGCACTCAGGGAATAAAAACTTCTTGCGGCTCAAAAATGCTGGATAATTTTCCGGCCCCTTACAATGCGACTGTCATCGAGAAATTTAACCAGCAGGGCGCCGTGATGCTGGGTAAACTCAATATGGATGAATTTGCCATGGGTTCATCCAATGAAACCAGTTTTTACGGGGTCGTCAAAAACCCCTGGAATCCCGACACCGTCCCCGGCGGCTCATCCGGCGGCAGCGCTGCCGCCGTTGCTGCCCGGCTGACACCGGCCGCCACCGGCACAGATACCGGCGGCTCCATTCGTCAGCCCGCCGCGCTCTGTGGTATCACGGGTTTAAAACCGACTTACGGCCGGGTATCGCGCTATGGCATGATTGCCTATGCCTCCAGTCTTGACCAAGGCGGTCCGATGACACGAACAGCCGAAGATGCAGCGCTATTACTGCAGGCCATGGCCGGGTTTGACAGTAAGGACTCTACCAGCGTCGACCAGCCGGTTCCGGATTACAGTGCATCTTTGAATGACAGCCTTGCCGGATTAAAAATCGGCCTGCCTGAAGAGTTTTTCAGCGCTGATTTAGACAGCGCCATCGCCACCCGGATAGAAGCAGCTGTTGAGCAATATAAACAGCTGGGAGCCGAGGTTAAATCTGTTTCCATGCCTAATATAAAACTGGCCATTCCTGCTTATTATGTCATTGCTTCAGCTGAATGCTCATCCAACCTGTCCCGTTATGATGGCGTGCGCTTCGGCTACCGCTGTGAAAACCCTGAGGACCTGAATGATTTATACACTCGCTCCCGGGGCGAAGCATTTGGCGCAGAGGTTAAACGCCGTATCCTGATGGGTACATACGCTTTATCGGAAGGCTATTACGATGCTTATTACCTGAAAGCGCAAAAGGTTCGGCGACTGATCAGCGATGATTTCAAACAGGCTTTGTCTGAAGTTGATGTGCTGATGGGCCCGGTTTCGCCCTCAACGGCATTCGCCATCGGTGAAAAAACCGGCGACCCTATCCAGATGTATTTATCTGATATTTACACCATTGCCATCAACCTGGCCGGACTGCCGGCCATGTCCATTCCGGCCGGTTTTGCCAATAATATGCCGGTGGGTCTGCAAATTATCGGCGATTACTTTTCCGAAGCCAAGTTGTTAAATATTGCCCACCAGTATCAACAAGCGACAGACTGGCATCAACAATCCCCCAAAGGCTACGCATAAGGAGAAAGAAAATGGAATGGGAAACTGTTATCGGCCTTGAGATTCATGCTCAACTGGCCACTCAATCAAAAATATTTTCCGGCGCATCAACCGCCTACGGCGCAGAGCCCAATACTCAGGCATGCGCTGTTGATCTGGGCTTCCCCGGGGTCTTGCCAGTTCTGAATCGGGAAGTGGTGCGCATGGCCGTTAAATTCGGCCTGGCAATCAACGCAGAAATCGCACCTTATTCAGTTTTTGCCCGTAAAAACTACTTTTATCCCGACCTGCCCAAAGGCTATCAAATCAGCCAGTTTGAGCTACCGATTGTCGGTAAAGGTTATCTGGATATTGATGTCGACGGCCAGAGCAAACGCATAGGTGTCACCCGCGCCCATCTTGAAGAAGATGCCGGCAAATCTTTACACGAAGATTTTCACGGGCTGACCGGCATAGACCTGAACCGTGCGGGAACTCCGTTACTGGAAATCGTCTCGGAGCCGGACCTGCGCTCGGCCAAAGAAGCCGTGGCCTATATGCGTAAAATTCATGAACTGGTCAGATACCTTGAGATTTGTGATGGCAACATGCAGGAAGGCTCTTTTCGCTGTGACGCCAATGTTTCTGTCAGACCTAAAGGTCAGGCTGAATATGGCACCCGTACCGAATTGAAAAATATCAACTCATTTCGCTTTGTTGAAAAGGCCATCAATATTGAAGTGGAAAGGCAGATTGATATTCTGGAATCCGGTGGCAGCATTATCCAGGAAACCCGCCTGTATGATGCCGACAAGGATGAAACCCGCTCTATGCGCAGCAAGGAAGAAGCCAATGACTATCGCTATTTTCCTGACCCCGACCTGTTACCCGTTCACATAGAAGACTCTCTGAAACAGCAGGTTCAGGCCGATATGCCGGAACTGCCGGAGGCCAAAAAAGCCCGTTTTATTGAGCAATACAAACAAGATGCGGAAACAGCCACTATTTTAACTTCTTCTCGTGAACTGGCTGATTTCTTTGAAATTACCGTCCAACATGCAGGAAACGAAGTCAAACTGTCTGCCAACTGGGTCAGCGGGGAATTATTGGGCGCCTTGAACAAACAAGGACTGGACATCTCGGAAAGTCCAATCAGCCCTGAACGCTTAGGTGGTTTGTTAGCACGAATCAGCGACAACACCATCTCCGGAAAAATTGCCAAACAGGTTTTTGAAGCCATGTGGAACAGTACCGACAGCGCTGATGACATTATCGAGGCCAAAGGCTTGAAACAAATCACCGACTCAGGGGCTATTGAAGCCATTGTTGATTCCATTATTGCCAACAACCCAAATCAGGTAGAACAATATTTAAGTGGTAAAGACAAGGTATTTGGCTTTTTTGTTGGCCAGGTGATGAAAGAAACCCAGGGTAAGGCCAATCCCGCAGAAGTGAATAAGATATTGAAAACAAAATTAAAAAAATGACCGACAAGGCAAACCGGGACGCTTCCGGTTTGCCTTAACCCTTTCCCCCTTCAGCACCCCCCGATTTCTGATTGATACTGGCAAATTTCCAAATCGGGTCTACAATCAGATATACCCTTTAATCATCTCTCACTCAAGAAAAACAAAGGAGACCTTCTTCATATCACCAGTGCCGCCTGAGCCTATGTCAGAAACAATCGATATTCTTGCTATAGATGATGATAAATTTGTTCATAAAATGATCAGCAGGGCGCTGCAGTCTGAAAACACCAACATTCGTTCAGCTTATGATGGTGAATCCGGCATTCAGGCCGCGCAGGAATCCCCCCCTGATATTATCCTGCTGGATGTCGAAATGCCGGGCATTAAAGGCTATGAAGTCTGTGACAGGCTTAGAAATATTCCTGAAACAGAAGAAATTCCCATCATTTTTCTATCCTCCCACAGTTCCTTGCGGGAAAGACTGCAAGGCTATGAGGTTGGAGCCGATGACTACATCATAAAACCATTCGAAGCAGAATATCTACTCACCCGTATTAATGTCTTAATCAAATATTACAAGGAACGGCAGGAGTTAAAGTCCCAATACGAACTGGCTCAAAAAACTGCCATGATTGCCCTGACAGGTTCCAGTGAATTGGGTCAGGCCATGCAGTTTCTGGAAAAGAGCCTGACCTATCAGAATATTGAAGAAATGGCTCAGGGTCTTTTTAACTGTACCGATATTTTTGCACTGGACTGTTGTCTGATGATGATTTCCAAAGAAGAATATCACTGGTTTTCCTCTGAAGGCGTTATCAGCCCGTTGGAAAAAGAATTGCTGGAGATGTGTGACCGGGAATCCCGTTTTCTTGACTTTGGCAGTCGCACGATTGTTAATTATCCAACCGCCAGTCTGCTAATTAAAAATATGCCCCTGGATGATATGGAACGTTATGGACGTATAAAAGATTTGGTTCCTATTTTGCTCGCCGCCGTTAATACCAAAATAAACTCTCTGGCAACACAAGAAGCACTCACCGCACAAAGCTTAAATCTGCTGGATTCATTCAAATTGATTCGCAGCAACCTTTTTTATCTCGGCACAACCATTGTTAAAAACCGCAAAGACAGTACGGCTATCATGAGTAAGCTGGTTGAGGATCTAAACTATGATTTATTAAAAATGGGGCTGGAGGAAGACTAGGAAGAGTTTCTGCTTAACCGGATTGATACAGCCATTGATGATGCAACCATTAAAATGGATGCTGGCCGGGAAATTCGCATGGCACTGACTTTTATCCTGTCAAATCTAAAAAACGTTATGGAAAAACAGGAATCCTTGCTGGAAGATTTTAAAGCCAGCCTGGCTCATGAATCCACTGAGCAGGAAGATGATTCTGACGATAATATCGAATTATTCTGATTACTTCGTAACTATTCAATGTGTAACTGACCGAAAAAAATTAATCTCCTCATAGCCAGATTACGCTTTCCTGGTTCCCACGGTCTCCGTGGGAACCCATACCGAGCATTCCAGGCAAGATATGCAACGCCCTCGCCAGGGAAATTCCCCAGTGGGAACAACGCCCAAAACGCAGAGCGTTTTGCAGGGCATTCCCACGCTGGAGCGTGGGAACAATATGGGGTTTTCAGTATATAACTGACCGGAAAAAACAATCTCCTAATAGCCAGATTACGTTTTTATTAAATAACTTGAAAGCCTTCTGTCGATTACTTTAATAAGTTTTGCCTGCCC
>CAYLNS010000069.1:9042-11843 GCA_964385115.1 uncultured Methylomarinum sp. | reverse complement strand
AGTGCTGAACAAATCATCCCTGATTTGTCAGCAAAACGATTATTTGCCGCAGCATCGCTTAAATTTTTTGCCACTACCGCAAGCACAGGGTGCATTTTTACCTTGGCTGAGCGTTTGATTTGCTTTGGCGACTGATTTGACCAGGCCATCCAGATAAAACCAACGATGGTCTTTTTTTACAAAGCGGCTGATTTCATGCATAACATGCGGTTCACCGTCTAAAAGATAGTGGGCTTTAAATTCAACAATGCCTTTGCTGTCCTTGGTGCCGCCTTTTTTTAAACCGACAATTTCAAGGTGGGTCCATTCCACATTTTCTTCTTTTGAAAAATCAATCTGTTTAGGCTTTTTCTTGCTGTTTTTATCCCAGCTTGCCAGCAGATAGTCTTCATTATGCGAGGCATAAGCGCTAAAGCGTGAGCGCATTAATTGTTCAGCCGTTTCAGGGATATCGCCGCCTTCGATGAAACGCGCACAACAAAGCTCCGGCTCAAGGCCAGAGCCACAGATACAGTTTTTGGTCATTTAATTAACGGGTTCCAAATACAACGATTGTTTTGCCATGAGCGCTGATCATGCCTTTATCCTGCAATTCTTTTAGAACCCGGCCAGCCATTTCCCGCGAGCAGCCGACAATACGGCCAATTTCCTGCCGGGTAATATAAATCTGCATACCATCGGGGTGGGTAATTGCATCCGGTTCCTTGGCCAGATCCAGTAATGTGCGGGCAATACGGCCTTCCACATCGAGGAATGCCAGGTCCTGGTATTTACGGCTGGTAATCAGCAGTCTTGATGAAATCTGTTCACCCAGCATGAATAGAATTTCCGGTGCGTACTCCCGAAGTTCTCTTTTTAATGACTGATGAAAGCGGTCGTAGGATATTTCAGCCAGTTGACATTTGGTTCTCGTTTTAACAGAAACCTGTCTGATTTCGGCACCTTTAAAAACACCGACCTCACCGATAAATTCGTTTTTATTCAGATAAGCAAGAACAAGTTCATGACCCCCTTCATCCTCAACATTGACGCTGACTGAGCCATCAAGTATGTAAAGCAGTTTATCCCCTTCATCACCCGGTCTGATAATTGTGACTTTAGCAGGGTATGTCCGTGTATGACAAAGCCTTAAGAATTGCTCCAAAGCTTCGTTATTGATCATGTTTTCGGTAATTAAAGCCATAGGTTTTTGTTGTTTTAACGGATTTGACTAATAAAGTGTAGCTGTTTTTTTATAGAGTCCAAGGTCTTTGTTGAATATAAACTTAAAAGCTAATTTTCAGCAAAACCTGTATCGCTCAGATAGCTGTTATCTCTTGGTAAGACAAACGCGCATAGTTTATGCGAAAGTTTAAGCATATCCAATGCCTGATAATGCTCAAATAAGGGGATTGGCCGAGCAGAGGCATATTCCATGCCGCTTACATTGCAGGATTTTTATGAAAAAATCAATATAAACAAGCAAGTCGTTGTAAAATTCACTTTTTTATCTGGAGAAAAGTAATGGATGCAGTTATCAAGTGGGTTGACGGGCGAATGTTTGTGGGTGAATCAGGCAGTGGTCATGCGGTGGTGATGGATGGGCCGCCTGATCATGGTGGACGAAATATGGGGATTCGCCCGATGGAAATGATTTTGCTGGGTTTAGGGGGCTGCTCTTCATTCGATGTGATTGAAATTTTGCAAAAAGGCCGGCACGAGGTCAGTGATTGCACGGCTGAAGTATCTGGTGAGCGAGTTGATGCGATTCCCAGTGTTTTTAGCAAAATTCATCTGCATTTTAAAGTCAGTGGAAAAAACCTGAAATCATCGGCTGTTGAGCGCGCAGTGAAATTATCCGCTGAAAAGTATTGTTCGGCCTCAATCATGCTATCAAAATCAGTGGAAATCACCCATAGTTTTGAAGTGATTGAATGCTAAGGATTAAACAAAAGTATTAAAGAACCGGGTGAGGTTTTACGTTGAATAAATTGCAATTACATGGATTTAACAATCTGACAAAATCTTTAAGTTTTAATATCTATGATATTTGTTATGCGCCGGAGCAGCAGCAAAAAAGCTATATCGAATATATTGATGAGGCCTACAATGCAAACAGGCTGACGCAAATATTAAAAGATGTGGCTGAAATTATTGGTGCCCAGATATTAAATATCGCCCATCAGGATTATGAGCCACAAGGCGCCAGCGTCACCATGTTGATTGCCGAGGATGAAGTGATACCGGTCGGAATGTTGACCGAATCGCCGGGGCCGGAAACTGTGCTGGCACATCTGGATAAAAGTCATATTACTGTTCATACCTATCCGGAAAGTCACCCGGATAATGGCATCAGCACCTTTCGGGCAGATATTGATGTATCCACCTGTGGTCAGATTTCGCCGTTAAAAGCACTGAATTATCTGATACACAGTTTTGAATCGGATATTGTCATCATGGATTACAGGGTGCGGGGGTTTACCCGGGATATTTCCGGGCGCAAGCATTATATTGATCATGAAATCAATTCGATTCAGAATTATATTGCAGAAGATACCAAAGAGCTTTATCAGATGGTGGATGTCAATGTCTATCAGGAAAATATTTTTCACACCAAAATGATGCTGAAAAAAACTGATATTGAAAATTATCTGTTTACTAAAGAAACCGTATTATCAGAATCTGAAAAACTGACGATTCAAAGACAACTGGAAAGAGAAATGGCTGAAATTTTTTACGGACGAAATATCAGCTAACTTTATTTGACTGAGAAGCTATATTTATTGAAAGCGCTGAATAAATCTCACTTGATTTGTCGGCGC
>CAYLNS010000069.1:0-8942 GCA_964385115.1 uncultured Methylomarinum sp. | reverse complement strand
TGAGAAGCTATATTTATTGAAAGCGCTGAATAAATCTCACTTGATTTGTCGGCGCGTTTTGGTGCTACAGGATACGCGAATAAATCAGTGATTTCTTAGAAATAGTGATGAACAGTCAGGATAAATAAATGAAATTGTTTAATCGGGAAAAGCGTGGACAAAAGTTGTCTGGCGAGCAGGCTTCAATGGGTAAAAAGCTGCCAAAGGATGAATTATTGCCCACTCTGGAGAGGTTAATTCCCATCGGTCAGCTATCTGCTCAGCAATTAACAAAGCTGCCGGTTTCATTAAAATCATATGACCCGGGGGAAATAATTTATAACCGTGGGGAAAGGGTCAGTTCGCTTGATTATTTATTTTCAGGAGAAATCTATCTTGAAACCTCGGGGCAACAGAATATCACAGTAGTGGCCGATACCTTTCATGCGCTTTATCCGTTAGGGGCCAGTGAATATTTTAATGCAACGGCGATAGCCCGGAAAAAGGCGGTTGTCTTATCCATGCCTGTTGATGTGATGGAGCATTTCCGGCAATCCCGGAAATATCAGGCCAAAAATATCACGGTACCTGATGGATTAAAGAATAATAATTTGCTGCAGCGATTTGTTTCATCCAATGAGCTACAAATACCCGCTTTACCTGATATTGCCTTTAAATTAAGGCAGGCGATGGATGAAGATGTCGGACTGAATGAAATCGTAAAAATTATTGCCTTGGATCCTTCCATCTCAGCTAAGTTGATACAGATTGCTAACAGTCCTATTTATCGGGGAGTTGCACCCATAACAACTTGTCACAATGCTATTGGAAGATTAGGTTTGAATGCGACCCGGAATATCGTGACCAGCATCAGTCTGAATAGTTTATATCGGATAAAAAACAAGCAGCTGGAGAAACTGGCGCGATATTACTGGAACCAGAGTGTCAAAATTTCAGCCCTGAGTCATACCCTGGCAAAACTGACAAAGACCTGCGATGCGGAAGAATGCATGCTGGCTGGTTTAACGAGTCAGATAGGTATTGCCCCTTTTTTAAAATATGTCAGTGAACAGCCGGAGGAGCAATATTCTTTTGATGAAGTAAAGGCGGCGCTGCCCTTTGTCACCAGTACATTGAGCAGTTATGTGCTGGAAAAGTGGAATTTTCCTGAGCAGATGAAATATATTCCGCTACAAATAAATCGCTGGTTTTTATTAAATAATTCAAAAAAGCCCGAATTATCAGATATTGTATTGTTGGCAAGATATCATAGCCTTTTAGGGACGCAGTCCAGCAAAAAACTGCCACTTATTACGTCATTGCCCAGTTATTCAATTATTGAAGATGCCGAATTAACACCTGACAAATCACTTAAAATCCTGCATGATGCTCATCAGCAGATTAACGAAATCATGCAGGTTTTTTCAGGGTAACTTATACGTTCAGGAGGACAGATAATGGCGCAGGCAAAGAAACGCATTCTTATTATCGGTGGCGTGGCGGGAGGTGCTTCCTGTGCGGCGCGATTGCGGCGGTTGTGTGAGCGCTGCGAGATTATTCTGATTGATAAAGGCGAATATGTGTCCTTTGCAAATTGCGGCTTGCCCTATTATGTTGGCGATGTCATTAAAGAGCAGCAGAAATTATTGGTAGCCACGCCCGATAAATTTCGTAACCGCTTTAATATTCAGGTAAAAACCCTGCATGAAGCTATTTCGATTGATCGAAAAAAGAAAACGGTCACTATTAAAAACCTGAAAACAGGTGATGAGCTTGAGGAGTGTTATGATGCTCTGGTTTTGTCGACAGGTTCCCGCCCGTTTAAGCCGCCTCTTGAAGGTATTGATTTGCCGGGTATTTATGTTTTAAGAACCATTCCTGATAGCGAAAAATTGAAAAATGCCGCTAAAAACGCCCGTCATGCTGTAATTATCGGCGGTGGCTTTATTGGTCTTGAAATGCTGGAAAACCTGTCAAGGCTGGGCATTGATGTAACTTTGATAGAGCGGGGCAAGCAGGTAATGCCGCCTCTGGATGCTGAAATGGCCAGTTATGTGAAAAGCACGCTGGAAGAAAACCAGATTGAGCTTAAATTACAGACGACAGTCGAGTCTTTCAGTCAGGTTGAAAACGGCTTGCAGGTACATTGTGCTAATGGCGAAGTCATTGATACGGACATGGTATTATTATCAATTGGCGTTACTCCAGCCGCTGAATTGGCGCAACAGGCAGGGCTTGAAATCGGGCCCAGAGGCGGCATTGTGGTCAATGATATTCTTAAAACCAGTGATCCGGATATTTGGGCAATTGGGGATGTGGTTGAGGTGGATGATTATATTCTAAAGCAGAAACATCCTCTGCCATTGGCCGGACCAGCTAATCGACAGGGGCGCATTGCTGCTGCGGCAATTATTGAATCATTTAACCCTTTAAGGCAACGAAAACAAATTTTCAGAGGGGTACAGGGAACAGCTGTCTGTGAAGTATTCGGTATGGTTTCCGCGCAAACCGGTGTCAGTGAAAAAGTATTGCAACGGGTAGGGGTCAAAGATTATCAGGCTATTTATTTACACCCGGGACACCATGTGGCCTATTTTCCTGGGGCTGAGCCTATCCACATGAAGCTTATTTACAGCACCACGGATGGTAAGGTTTTGGGAATACAGGCTGTCGGCAAGGCGGGTGTCAGCCGCCGTGTCGATGTCGTTGCCATGGCGATACAGATGGGGGCAACGGTGTTTGATCTGGAGGAAACCGAGCTTTGCTATGCGCCACAGTTTGGCGCGGCAAA
Organism: uncultured Methylomarinum sp.; assembly: GCA_964385115.1. Taxonomy (GTDB): domain Bacteria; phylum Pseudomonadota; class Gammaproteobacteria; order Methylococcales; family Methylomonadaceae; genus Methylomarinum. The sequence continues at coordinate 6,172 of CAYLNS010000069.1, read as the reverse complement.
AGATCCGGTTAATCTGGCCGGTATGATTGCTGCCAATCATCTGCGCCATGATATTGAAATTGCCGACTGGACAAAATTGCATGAAGATGAGCATCTTATTCTTGATGTCAGAACCGTAGCTGAATATGAATCGGGACATATACAGGGGGCGGTTAATATTGTCCTGGAAGATTTAAGGGAAAAAGTAACTGACCTTGAGACAGAAAAGGAAGTCTGGGTGGTTTGTGAGGTTGGTCAGCGAGCCTATTATGCAAGCAGGTTATTGAAACAACAGGGTTTTAAGGTTCGTATCTTATCCGGGGGTATGAAAACTTATCGGGCATTTTTAGCCGCCGGTTTATCTTTTGGAACAGTGAATTAATTAAACAATGTCATTACAAGAGCAATTATTAAAATCCGGGCTGGTCAATCAGCAAAAGTTGAAACAGGCCAAGGCCGAAAAAAGAAAGCAGACCAAAAAACAGCAAAAAAACAAGGTTTCCGTCAGTAATGAAGCACAAAAACTGGCTCAGGAGGCCAAAGCAAAGCAGATAGAAAAAGATAAAAAGCTGAATGAGCAGCGTAATCAGGAGGCGATTAAAAAGCAGATTGCCAGTCAGGTTGCTCAGCTGATTGATGTAAACAAGCTGCCACAAGACAGCGATGGAGAAGCTTATCATTTTACCGACGGGCAAACGGTTAAACAGATTTATGTCAGCCAGGAGATTCGCAGTAAGATTATTTCAGGGCGACTGGCTATCGTAAAATCCGCTTCAGGATATGAGGTAGTTGCTTCGGAAGTGGCGGAAAAAATAAAACAACGGGATGAAAAGACCGTGATTGTTTTATTTGATGGCAAGGATAGTGGTGCCGGGGATGAAGAAGATATCTATAAGGGCTATGAAATACCGGATGATTTGATTTGGTGATTATTGCGGCTTGCTGAAGATTTTACAACAATTGCGGCCGCTGTGTTTAGCTTCATACAAGGCATCATCGGCCCGCTTAAAAATATCTTCAGGTTTTTCGTCCGTTTTCTGATATTCACTGATACCACAGGACATGGTTACCTTAACAGGCTGTTCATTATAAGTAAATGTGGTATTACGGATGATGTTTCTGATTTTATCCGAAACCACCAATGCCTGTTGTGCATGACAGTTAGGCAGCAGCATGACAAATTCTTCACCACCATAGCGGGCAACAAAATCGGTTTCCCGGCTGTTTTTTTGAATAAGGTGGGCAACCTCTTTAAGAACCTGGTCGCCTGCTTCGTGACCATAGGTGTCATTAACCTGCTTGAAAAAATCAATATCCCAGATGATCAGCGATAACGGGGTTTGATAGCGTTTGCTGTATTTAAATTCGGCATCAAATTTCTCGTTATATGCCAGACGATTAGGCAGTTCGGTTAATGCGTCCACAAATGCCTTGGCATGTGCCAGTTTAAGGCTTTGGCGCAAAAAACGGGTCTCTTCCTCCAGCTCTTTTAATTTTTTGGCCATTTCATCCAGTTGGCGTTGACTTTCCTGTAGTCGCTTGTCTTCTTCCTGCTTGTGATTTTTGAACTGTAGAGTCAGTTCCTGAAGATGAATCTGGATGCTTTTTTGTAAGCTGCTGAGTTCATAAGCACTGGATGTGCTGTCACGGATGGAGTCAAGCTGGTGATGAATGGCGGCATTCAGTTGTTGACGATTTTGAACTGTTTGCTGATTCGACTGGCTGGCCTGAACAGTCTGGCTTTCCAATGAAGCCAATTGCAGCAGAATATCATCAAGAAATTTCTCGGTGGATTGATGCTCATCCAGTAAAAACTGGTTAATACTTACAATCAGGCTGACAGCAGATTCCATGTGCTGTTCAATCTGATGATGTTCACGCGGGTCCAGGAGTTTTTCTTTCAGCCGTATGCTGTCGCTTTGGAATTTGACGGGGGTGTCAATATTATCCAGCAAGTCATAAAGCTGCCGGGCATAAATGAGGTGATTGGAAAGCGTATTATCCGGGTTTTGAATATAGCTTTTAAACTGGATAAACAATCTGGAAATGATTTTGTTTCCGGAAGATGTTTTCACGTTAATTCATTTTATTTTTTATGAAAGGATAACACACTGGTTTCGGCCGTTTTGCTTCGCCTGATACAGGGCTTTGTCCGCCCTCTCGAAGACAGTGTTGCCGGTATCGTTTTTGTTAAACTGGCTGATGCCGGCGGAAACAGTAATGCGTATTTTATTACCATTTGAGGTAAAACCTGTTTTTTCAATGGTTTTACGTAATTTCTCGGCGATAACCAAAGCCGAGCGGGCATCCGTGTCTGATAATAACATGACAAATTCTTCGCCGCCAAAACGGGAGATAAAATCGCATTCCCGGCAGTTTTTTTCCAGTAATCTGGCAATAATCTGTAAGGTTTTATCGCCTGATTTATGGCCGAAAGTGTCGTTGATTTTTTTAAAAAAATCAATATCCCAGATTACCATACTCAAGGGCGAGCCGGTTCTGTGGAAACGGGCCAGTTCGGTGGCAAGCCTTTCTTCATAAGCCAGTCGGTTGGGGAGCTGGGTCAGGGTATCCCGTAAAGCCTGTTTTCGGGCATTGTCCAGTTTTTGATGTATTTCTGTTGATTCAGACTCAAGCTGTTGGATTTTTTCTGTCAGCAGTTGAAGTTGTTTTTGGGTTTGTTCCCGTTCTGACTGTTCTTGTTGCTGATGTTCATTTAATTGTTTGGTAATACTTTCCAGTCGTGTACTCACCAGTTGTTTTAATGTATCAAGCTGAGTTTCATTGGCAGAGCTTTCCTGTAAATCCAGCATCTGTTGATTGACGGATTGGTCCAGCAGATTTCTTTTTTTACAGCTTTGCGCAAAAGTATTTTTGGTTCCATTGGCCTGGTGTCCTAAATGGCCTAATTGCTCAGTCAACTGGGTTAAAAATTCTGCCATTTCCTGTTGTTCATTGACATAATGCCGCTTGATAGCCGTTAACAGGTCAATGGTTTTATCCAGAAGTTCAGAAGCCGGATGCTCTCCCTGTAATTGCGCTTTTAACAGGAGTACTGATTCTATAAAAGGTTCAGGAATATCTACATTATCGAGTAATTGCAATAACTGTTTTTTAAGTTGCTGCGGGTCAATATCCGATTGAAAAACTTCGGAAACAACGGATTTTTCCTCATCAACGAGTTCGTGCAAGCGCACTAACAGCTCCTGTACACTGGAAATTTTCTGCTCCAGCCAGTCCTGATTGATTGTGTGCAGTTCCGATTGTCTCTGCGGAAATTGTTGTTGCAGAAATTGAAAAAGTAGAGAAGTATCTTCCCGTTGGACGGGGCTTTCCTCCATTTTGAGCAAAATATCAGAAAACTCTTCCAGATCCTGCTTTAATCTATCATTTTTCAGGCCATTGACGAGTTGTTTGCGAATACGGCCGAGGTAAGGGTCCAGATCCTTATTGTAACCGGTTGCCGCCAATGCAAGACGGGTAATGGTTTTGCATAACAGTTGCTCATTTTCCTGCTGGCTCCGTTCCAAATCATCTTGTTCATCCAGTAAGGAATAATATTTTTTTTTCCAGTGTTCAGGATTATCTTGATGGCTAGGGCTCATTTTTCTACTCTGGAGATTGATGATGGAAAACGAAGAATGTGAGCCTGCTCATTAAGGTTCAGTCATTGAGCAGGCTTTAGGGTTCCTGTTATTTTGCAGATTCTTTTTTAATCAATTCATTCATAACATTAATCATGTTGTCCTGTGATTTTGCCAGGCTGGCGGTGACTTTGTATTTGCCGTTGACAATAATGGCTGGAACACCGGTCACACCATAACGAGGTGCCATCGCTTGAGCCTGGCGTAACTTGGCGTCAACCAGAAACGAATTATAAGCCTCATGGAAGGCTTGCTTGTCTACGCCGTGGGCTGCAAAAAAATCAGCCAGATCATCTTCACTGGTTAATTTTTGCCGTTTATTCTGAATGGCATCAAAAAAATCAGCATGAACCTTGTCAACCACACCTAATGCTTCAGCAGTATAGTAGGCTTTGGCATGTTTGCCCCACAATTTGCTGAATACAGCAGGTATGCGGATAAATTCCACGTTTTCCGGTTTGTTTTTCAGCCATTCAGACAAAGCCGGTTCAAAGCTGTAGCAATGAGGACAGCCATACCAGAAAAATTCGATGACTTCGACCTTGTCCGGGTTTTGTGTTGGCTGGGGGCGGGATAATTCTTCATAGCCGGATGATTCGGCCTGGGTAGACGATGAAAAAGCAAAAATCAGCATGAAGGCTAATAAATATTTTTTTAACATTCAGGTATTCCTCTTGAAAAAAGTGTGGAAAAGATTAAATCAAACTTTCCTGTAGTGAATATGAATTATCACAGTTATGGCTTTAATTATAGACAGACTTTTACAGGAATGATTCGATTGGATTGGTCAGGCGGGTACATCGGCAGCACTCGCCTGGCCATAACAGATGATTTATAGATTAGAAAATTGCTTTTTTGCGGTTATTTCATGACAGAAATAAAATAAGAAACCGCTTTTATCTGTTCATCAGTCATACCTTCAGCAATCATACGCATCATGTTTTCAGGATTATTCTGTCGTTTGCCCAATTTAAAATCGGTCAGGGTTTTAATCAGATAATCAGCATGTTGGCCGCGTAACGCCGGAAAGCCAGCCGGTTTGTTTCCTTCGCCATAAGGACCATGGCAGGCAATACAGGCTGAAACCTCACGTTCCAGATCACCATTACGGTATAAATCTCCACCCAGACTCAATAATTCTTCAAGTTTGGCCTGTTTTTTCTCGTCTAACGCTTTTTTAGCCGCATCATCCAGGTCATCTTCATCTTCTTCGTCATCAAATTCGATGACAGGCATAGGGTTGCTTGAGATTTTCTGCTGTTCGTAGAAAACGGCAATATTTTCCATGGCTTCAGGCGTCAACCCCATGGCTAATGGTGCCATCATCGGCGCATTGCGGTTGCCGTTTTTAAAGTCCTGTAGCTGTTTTACCAGATAAGTCGCATGCTGCCCGGCCAGTTTAGGAAACCCCGGCATCATGCTGTTACCTTTTTCTCCATGACACCCGGCGCATGACTCGGTCTGCGCCTTTCCCTGTTTGGCATTACCTTCGGCATAAACAACAGCAGATGCGGCTGTCAGCGCCAGCGAAATTGAAACTGTCAGCAGTTTTTTGATCATCAGATTCCCCTCTTGGCAGGAAGTATAGTCAGTAAAAGACAACCCTAAAGGCTGTCAGGCGATATAATATCCCTGATTCTACTCTATTTGCTTTTACGACGCGAGACCAGCATGAACCCACTGTATCAACAGGCTAAATTTACCGCCAGCGCCCCGAGTTTAAATGATGCTCCGGAAGACTCAGGAATTGAGATTGCTTTTGCCGGCCGCTCCAATGCCGGAAAGTCCAGCGCCATTAATGCGCTGACGGGGCAGAATTCTCTGGCCAGAATCAGTAAAACACCCGGACGCACGCAGTTGCTTAATTTTTTTCAACTGGATGAAACCCGGAAATTTGTCGATTTACCCGGGTATGGCTATGCAAAAGTTCCGGTAGCGGTAAAACAGAAATGGCAAAAAATGATGGAGACCTACCTAACAGAAAGAAAGGCGCTGCGGGGCATCGTTCTGGTCATGGATGTCAGGCACCCGCTGACAGATTTTGACTGGCAGATGATTCATTGGTGTGAACATGCCGGATTGTATCTGCATATTCTGCTGACCAAGGCGGATAAATTAAAATACGGCGCGGCGAAAAACACCTTGCTGAAAGTTCAACGGGAGCTGGGCGAGGCGAGCATAGAAATCACTTTACAGCTCTTTTCGGCCCTAAAAAAAACAGGTATTGAAGATGTTCATCATGTGCTGGATGAGTGGTTTGGCCTGAACCAGGAAAGTTAAGGAAGCGGTCACTTGTATGTGACGGGGATGTCACATACACTTCTTTCGTAAGTAACTGATATCACATATTTATCTTTTAGGAATCAATTAGACTGTAAAATCATCATACAAGCTGATGTTACGCAGTGACTTTTCCCTCATTCCTCATACAGACACTTCAGACCACTGAGAACACAGAGAATGAAGCCGTGCTGACATTAAACAGATATTTCACCAGAGTCGTTGATAATGTCATGAATCCAGACCAGTCAAGGGCATTAAACGAAACA
>CAYLNS010000068.1:0-11902 GCA_964385115.1 uncultured Methylomarinum sp. | reverse complement strand
CTTCAATCAATTCTTCAACCAGTTGCCGCGGCAGGTTGGCCTGTTTCTGGTATTGGTTGACGACAATCCCTTCAATCTGCAAATCAGGGTTATGATCGGTCTTGACCTCGGCGACCGCATTCAGCATGGTGTACAAGGCATCGCGGGCAAATGTGTCGCAGTCAAACGGAATCAGGCATTTCTCAGCGGCAATTAATGCCGATTGACTGTAAAAATTCAGAATAGGTGGCGTATCAATATAAATTTGATCAAAACCTTCCAGTTTTTCCAGCGCCTCTTTCAGCTTAAAGATTTTATAGCGGGAATCCAGCCGGCTTTGCAGGGCCTCCAAATCTGGATGGGCGGGCAGTACGAACAGATTGGGGAAAGGAGTTTCATGAATGACATTATCCAGACCTTCCTTACCGCCACCGAACAGCCCTAATCCCAAACAATCCTTAAAGAAATGGGCAATAGTCTGGTCGGCATCTTCAATTTTTCCGCCCAGCAGATACTGGGTTGAATTGCACTGAACATCCAAATCAATGACCAGTGTTTTATTGCCTTCTACGGCACTGATGGCTGCCAGGTTACAGGTGATGGTGGATTTTCCGACTCCGCCTTTTTGATTGAAGATGACCCTGCGCATAAGATTCCTCTAGTAATAGCAATTGGTTAAAATGGGCATTATCAGACTTTATTCCTTTAATATCAAATGCGTGTAAAGTTTTTACCACCACATTCGGGACAAACGGGAATAATGCTGACTGATTTAAAGGCAATTTTCTTGCCGCAGTTGCTGCAAACAAAAGAACCGGGGCCGGTGACATCGCCGCTTTTATAAGGATGGTATTGCCGGGCTTCCAGTTCCAGTTCCGCCAGTCTGACGCGGGTCTTGTCGGCCAGTTCCATAAAGGTGTCAAAAGCAAAATTTTCCAGTAATTCAATATCAAACTTAAGCCATTCGGTTAATGAATCACTGTCTGAAACAGGGGTTTCATGGGATGCGGCATGTTCAATATCCCGCATGACAGAGTCGCCAACGCGATCCAGCTCCTCCTGGCTGACATCGCTGAGTTTGCCGGCTTTTTCTTTGGCAATACCGAGCGCTTCTTCCAGGGTATGGCCGGTGTTATCAATTGCTTCATGTAAAAATTTAACGATATTGTTGTAAACTTCAATCAATTTATTGTCGGTCATGTCTTTCTCCGTTAAATGACACTTTAGATTTATGCTTCTGTAAGGTATTCTAACGCTTTTGAGTGATAAAAGACGAGCAGGATGGAAGAAAATTACAAACCCTTGGCGATTGAAGAAAAAGTACAGCAAAGCTGGGAGCAATCCGGCATTTTTAATGCCACTGAAGACCCGGATAAAGAAAAGTACTATTGTCTGTCAATGTTTCCGTATCCGAGCGGCAAGCTGCATATGGGACACGTCAGAAACTATACGATTGGTGATGTGATCAGCCGCTTTCAGCGCATGCAAGGCAAAAATGTCATGCAGCCCATGGGTTGGGATGCGTTTGGTTTGCCGGCTGAAAATGCAGCCATGCAAAACAAGGTTCATCCTGCCGACTGGACCTACAGCAATATTGATTATATGCGTGACCAGTTGAAACGCCTGGGATTTGGCTATGACTGGAAACGTGAACTGGCTACCTGTGATCCGTCTTATTATAAGTGGGAGCAGTGGTTTTTTACTCGCCTGCTGGAAAAAGATTTGGTATATAAAAAAACCTCACCGGTAAACTGGTGTCCGAATGATCAGACGGTGCTGGCTAATGAGCAGGTGATTGATGGCTGCTGCTGGCGTTGTGATACTCAGGTTGAAAAGAAGGAAATTTCCCAATGGTTTCTTAAAATCACAGCCTACGCCGACGAATTATTGGAAGATTTGCAAAAACTCGATGGCTGGCCTGAACAGGTCAGAACCATGCAGGCTAACTGGATTGGCCGCTCTGAAGGGGTGGAAATGGATTTTCCGGTAGAGGGCCGGAACGAGTCTATTCGTATTTATACCACCCGCCCCGATACCGTTATGGGGGTAACCTATGTTGCGGTGGCGGCTGAGCATCCCGTGGCACTGGCAGCAGCTAAAGATAATCCCGAGATTCAGGCTTTTCTGGATGAATGCAAGCTTATGGAAACCTCGGAAGCGGCCATGGAAACCATGGAGAAAAAAGGCATTGATTCCGGTTTTAAAGCGATTCATCCGATAACCGGCGAGCCTGTCGCCGTCTGGATTGCCAATTTTGTGTTGATGGGTTATGGCACCGGCGCCGTCATGTCGGTACCGGCTCATGACCAGCGCGATTATGAATTTGCGCAAAAATATCAAATCCCGATTAAACAGGTTATTTTTGCAGCCGATGGTCAGGATGATGATATTGCTCAGCAGGCTTTTACGGCCAAAGGTGTGTTGAAAAATTCAGGACCCTTTGATGGGCTGACTTCAGAACAGGCTTTTACTGCCATTGCCGAATATCTTGAAAAGCAGGGCAAAGGCCAGCGCAAGACCAATTACCGTCTGCGTGACTGGGGTGTTTCCAGACAGCGATACTGGGGGGCGCCGGTTCCGGTTATCTATTGCGATGATTGCGGTACGGTGCCGGTTCCTTTGGCAGATTTACCGGTTGAATTGCCCAAAGATGTGGTATTGGATGGGTCGCAGTCACCACTGGCCGCTCATCCTGAATTTCCGCATGTGGATTGTCCAAAATGCGGCAAGCCGGCACGTCGCGATACCGATACCTTTGATACCTTTATGGAATCTTCCTGGTATTTTGCCCGTTATGCCGGAGCCACTGATGAAGCCATGCTGTCCGATGCAGTGAATTACTGGCTACCGGTCGATCATTATATCGGCGGTATTGAACATGCGATTCTGCATTTGCTGTATGCGCGTTTTTATACCAAATTATTACGCGACGAAGGTCTGGTTCAGGTGGATGAACCCTTTAAAAATCTGCTGACCCAGGGCATGGTGCTGAAAGATGGCGCCAAAATGTCCAAATCAAAAGGCAATACCGTCGACCCGCAGGCTTTGATTGATCAGTATGGCGCCGATACGGTGCGTTTATTCATCATGTTTGCCGCACCGCCCGAACAGTCTCTGGAATGGTCAGACAGTGGTGTGGAAGGTGCGTTTCGGTTTATGAAACGTTTATGGCGGCAGGTGTTCAGCCATGTCAGCCAGCAGGCACCCGTCGCCAGTCTGGATAAAAACGCTTTGACAGATGAACAAAAGGCGGTACGCCGGCAATTGCATCAGACCTTGAAAAAAGTCACGGATGACATGAGTCGCCGCTTTACCTTTAATACCGCCATTGCCGCTAATATGGAGCTGATTAATACCCTGTATAAATTTGACGATGATTCGGCAAATGGACGTGCGGTCAGACAGGAAGTGCTGGAAGCGGTGGTGTTGATGTTATCGCCGGTAGTTCCGCATATTTGTCAGCAATTATGGAATGAACTGGGGCGTGACGGGGATATTGTCGTGGCCAGCTGGCCGGAAGTGGATGACTCGGCGCTGGAGCAGGATAGTTTGCAGATGGTGATACAGGTCAACGGCAAATTGCGCAGCAAAATCATGGTTCCAGTCACGGCTGATAAACAGACTATCGAGAAAATGGCGCTGGCGGATGAAACCATACAGCGTTATGTAGAGGGTAAAACCATTCGTAAAGTCATTGTTGTGCCTAAGAAACTGGTAAATATCGTTGTATAAATCTGACATGAATCAGTCTTTGCAGAAATATTTCGGCATCCTGTTGATGGCATTGACGCTCTCCGCCTGTGGTTATCATTTGCGGGGAGCGTTTGATTTGCCGGAAGGATTAAAAGCTGTCTATCTACAGGCGGGTTCTTCCAGCTTGAGACAAGCCTTGCAGCAGGCATTAAAGTCGGCCAAAGGTGAGATTGTCGCCGATAAATCACAGGCGGGTCTGGTGATTAATGTCAGGCGGGAAGAATTTGACCGGCGTGTGATTTCACTCGACTCAAGCGGCAAGGCCAATGAATTCGGGTTGACCTATCAGTTATTGTATGACCTGGCCGACAGTCAGGGCAAGCTGTTGGCCGAACATCAGCAGATTGAGATTCACCGTAATTATTTCAACAATCAGATTGATATTCTGGCCAAAAATAATGAAGAGTCTGTTATCCGGCAGGAAATGTACCGGCAGGCAGTCAAGCGCATATTATCCCAGGCAAGAGCCGTGTTAAGCGACAACAATGCGCCTGAAACCTGAACAATTATCCCAGGCGCTGGCCAATAAACTGTTACCGCTTTATTTTGTTTATGGCGATGAACCGCTGCAAGCCGGTGAAGCAGCCGATGAAATCCGTGCGGCTGCAAAACAGCAGGGTTTTAGCCAGCGTGAGGTGTTGCAGGCCGATGCCGATTTTAACTGGAATAGTCTGCTTCAGGAAGCGGGATCGCTGTCGCTGTTTGCAGAAAAAAAACTGCTCGATTTAAGAATGCCATCCGGCAAGCCGGGAAATGAAGGCGCCAAGGTGTTAATCAGTTATTGTCAGCAGATGCCGGAGGATACGGTATTATTGATTCAATCCGGTAAGCTGGCCGCATCCGCTCAGAAATCACGCTGGTTTCAGGCTCTGGACAAGGCCGGCTGCATGATTCAGTTGTGGCCGTTGCAGGGCAGGGATTTATTACAGTGGCTACAGCGCAGAAGCCAGAAACGGGGCTTGCAGATAGATGCTGAGGGCTTGAAAATACTGGCTTCCCGGGTCGAAGGCAATATGCTGGCTGCAGCCCAGGAAATTGAAAAACTGTATATCCTTAAAGGCAGCCAGCCCGTCAGCAAACAGGCGATTGAAGAGCTGGTTGCAGACAGCGCCCGTTTTGATGTGTTTAAGCTGATGGATACCTTGCTGGCCGGCAAGTTGAACCGAGCGATTCGTATTTTACAGGGGCTGAAAGCAGAAGGCGTCGCCGAACCGGTTATTTTATGGGTGCTGAGCAAGGAGGCCAGGGCTTTATATAATATTCAGCAAGGATTGAGACAAGGTGAAAGACAGGATGTTTTGTTTCGCCAATACCAGGTCTGGGATAAACGCAAAATGCTGGTTAGCTCGGCAGTAAAGCAGCTCGGTCAAAAGCAGCTGGAGGCTATTTTATTATTATGCCAGCAGGCTGATTTGCAGATTAAAGGTCAGCAGACAGGCGATGTCTGGGAAACATTATTTGACATCATGCTGGCATTTAGCCGGGTTAACCCAGCCTTGCCTTCAATCGCTGTTTCTGGAGTAAGCGCCTGATATAAAAACACTTGAATACGCTGAACAGTTATCGATACATTGGCAAAGCTGGGTTAAGGCAAAAACAATCTGAAGCGGGCGCCGCCCAGCTGGCTGTTATTGTCTATTTTGACAAATCCTTGTAATGTTTTGTTTTGATGCAATCGGGCGATGGTCGAGACAAAATGCAGTCCCAGGCCAGTGCTTCCAGTTACCCAGTCCATGTTATTAAGATTTTCCAGATCAATGTTCAGCATGTTTTCTGGGTATCCTGCGCCATCATCTTCCAGTGTCAGGCAGATAAAGTCATCGCTTTGTTGGGCAGACAGATGGATGCGCTTTGTACAATAGCGCTGGGCATTGTTGACCAGTGTGGCCAGCGCATTACAGACTTGCTGATAATCACAAAAAACCAATAAATCCTCCCGGCAGTCGATGGATAAATCTATTAGTTTACTGTGTAACAGGGCTTGTTGCTGCGCGCTGACATCCTGCAGAATATCCAGCACACTATGTTCATCAATATCCAGTGTGAATTTATCGGTATCGACTTTATAAAGCACCAGCAACTGCATCAGGCTGTTATTAACCCGGTGAGTTTCAAATTCCAGTTGCTGCAGTTCAGGAATTTTTGAATATTTGTTTGCTATGTCATTGATTGATTGCAGCACCACGCCCAGTGAGTTTTTAATATCGTGGACGGTTGAGGCTAACAGTGCAGGGAAATGATGTTTTGCAGACATAAGTTACCGGCTTGTGATTGAATCGGCAGAAAATTCCATCTGCAAAGCCGCCAGCTTACCTTCATCAATACCTTGTTTTCGGGCAATGGACAGCAGTTGGTGGGTCTTTTTAAATTGCTCGGAATCTTCAGGGTTATCTTTTAACTGCTGCAGCGATATTTTGATTAAATTCAGCAGTATGGTTTTATTTTTTGGGGTTTTATTAAAAGCGCTTTCAAAAAGGCTTTGTGCTTCCTGTATTTTGCCTTGCTCGAATAAAGCCACGCCGCGATTATTGATTTCAATCAGCTCTTTCTTGGCTTTTTTAATCAGCTGTTCCGAATGATTTTTCAGCCCAATCCTGTTTTCCATGACTCTGATTTCAGTTAACAAATCTTCATCATCAATATGATTGGCAATCAACGAGGATAAAATGGCATCTGCCAGTGTATTTTTTTTATGCAAAAAACAGGAACGAGCCAGGTCAATCTGTAAATCCTCAGGAAAATCACTGGAAGACTGGTGCAAGGAAAGGGCTTTATTCAGAGACTGTTTAGCTTTGTCCGTCTCATCCATGCGTTGATAAATTTCCGATGCCATAATCGCCTCGCGTAATTCGGCTTCCCTGTCGCGCGGATATTCCTGGCGCATATGCTGGATAATCTGCAGAGCATTCTCCGGCTTTTTGCTTTCGGTCAGCACTTTGGCCAGACCGGAATAATCCCCACTGGATTTATACACGGAAAATTTACTTAACTGAACGGTGTTTTTATAAGCCATTTCAGCATGTTCAAGATTGTTATTGCGATAGGCGGTTTTGGCCAGCAGCTTTTGCCTCAGGATGGAAGACGGAGATAACTCTACAGCCTGGGCTATGGTTTCCTGGGCTTTATCCAGCTGGCCGGTTTTCAGATACACTTTACTAAGCCAGTCATAACATTCAATAAGCAGCGGTGTTTTAATGATGATGTCATTAAAGATATTGATGGCGCGCTCATGCTGCCCTGACTGAAAAGCCACGATACCCAGTCCCAGCCACGCCCAGGGCAGCTCCCGGTATTCCAGCACCTGCTGATAAATGGATTCAGCTTTTTCAAGGTCATTAATCATCAGTGCCAGCTCAGCGCGTTTCTTTAACAGACGAATATGCAGTTTCGGGTCATTCTTTTTCAGCAATTGCTCACAATAATCAATAGCCCTGGCTATATTATTGCGATTGATTTCCTTTTCAATCGGCTGCAGGCTGTTTTTGATATAAAAATTCCTTTTTAAGCGAATCAGTAATTGCTGGGCATTAAACGGTTTGGTCAGATATTCATCCGGTTTGGCATCCATCGCGCCCAGAACCATTTGCGGTGTTTGCTCACTGGAGATGATGATAAAGATGCTGTGAAAGGGCAGAAAACCATAATAACGGGCTTCTTCAAGCAATTGCAGGCCATTTTTTCCATTTCCCAGATTGTAATCGGCCAGGATAATATCAAAGGTTTTGTTACGAATGGCCTTTAAAGCCCGGGTTGCATTATCGGCTTCCACAATAAACTGGGCATCCAGCGTATAGAGCATATCGCGGATGGATTTGCGCATGAACGGGTGATCTTCAACCAGTAGAATTTTTTTATCGGAAAGCTTTAAATCCATGCGTTATGGAATAGACATTAACAGACAGTGTTATCAAGTTTAGCGATATATTGATAACTTTCTACCTATGGGCTTGAAAAAATAATTATAATCCCCACCTTTATCAGGATTCTATTTTTCAAATTTTTAAGAGGAAACCATGACAGTTGAAGCAAAAAAAGAAACGCTGGGCTTTCAGACCGAGGTCAAGCATTTATTGCATTTAATGATTCACTCCCTGTACAGCAACAAAGAAATTTTTCTCAGAGAGCTGATTTCCAATGCATCGGATGCGATTGATAAACTTCGTTTTGAAGCATTGTCTGATGACAGTCTTTACGAAGGCGACAGCGACCTGAAAATCAAGGTTTCTGTCGATAAGGATAATAAAACCATCACCGTTTCTGATAATGGTATTGGTATGACCCGTGACGAAGTTCAGGAGCATATCGGCACCATTGCCAAGTCGGGTACCAAGGAATTTTTTGAAAAATTAACCGGTGATCAGGCCAAAGACAGCGAACTGATTGGGCAGTTTGGCGTTGGTTTTTATTCAGCCTTTATTGTGGCCGACAAGGTGACATTAATCACCCGCAAGGCCGGAGAAAAAGAAGCCGTGCGTTGGGAATCTGAAGGCCAGGGAGAATACACACTGGAATCGGTTGATAAAGAAAAACACGGCACCGATGTTATTTTGCATCTTAAAGAAGGTGAGGAAGAATTTCTGGATGAATTCAGACTCAGAAGTATCATTAAAAAATTCTCTGACCATATTTCTGTACCGGTGGTTATGGACAGGGAAATTCCAGCCGAAAAAGATGAAGACGGTAACGAAACAGCGCCGGCAAGAATTGAAGAAGAAGTGGTCAACAGTGCTTCGGCCTTGTGGACTATGTCCAAGGATGAAATCACTGAAGAACAATACAACGAATTTTACAAGCATGTCGCCCATGATTTCCAGGATCCGCTGGCGTATGTGCACAGCAAGGTGGAAGGCACCAATGAATATACGTTGTTACTGTATATTCCTGCCAGAGCGCCATTTGATTTGTGGGACAGAGACGCCAAACACGGCGTAAAACTGTATATCCGTAAAGTCTTTATTACCGATGATGCCGAGCAGTTAATGCCGCGTTATCTGCGTTTTGTCAGAGGTGTCATAGATACCAATTCGCTGCCTTTGAACGTATCGCGCGAGATTTTGCAGCAAACCAAACAAATCAGTGTTATCAAAGCCGGTGCGGTGAAGAAAATTCTGGGGCTGCTGGAAGGTCTGGCCAAAAATGACAAGGAAAAATATGCCCAGTTCTGGGAGCAGTTTGGCAATGTCATGAAGGAGGGCGTGATTGAAGATGTCAAAAACAAGGAGCGTATCGCCAAATTACTGAGATTTTCATCCACCCATACCGATAGTCCCACTCAGGATGTATCGCTGGAAGATTATGTCAGCCGCATGAAAGAAGGCCAGGAGAAAATTTACTATGTAACGGCAGACAGCCATCAGGCGGCTAAAAACAGTCCGCATCTGGAAATTTTCCGTAAAAAAGGCATCGAGGTTCTGCTGTTATCCGATCGGGTTGATGAATGGCTGGTTTCCAGTCTGACTGAATTTGATGGCAAACCATTACAATCAGTCGCCAAGGGTGAGCTGGATTTGGATAAACTGGAAACCGAAGAAGAAAAGCAAGAGCAGGAGTCCGTCAACAAGGAATTTGAATCGGTTCTGAAGCAAATCAAGGAAGTGCTGGGCGATAAAGTGAAGGATGTTAAAGTCAGTCACCGTTTGACCGATTCTCCGGCCTGTTTGATAACCGGCGCTCATGACATGAGTCTGAACATGGAAAGAATCATGAAAGAGGCCGGACAATCAATGGATATGATGGGCATGGGCGGCACCAAGCCGACCATGGAAATTAACCCGCATCATGAAATTGTAGAAGCCTTAAAAGAAGAGCAGGATGATGAACGCTTTGCCGATATCGTCCAGGTATTGTTTGACCAGGCTATTTTGAGTGAAGGCGGCCAGCTGGATAATCCGGCTGAATTTGTCCATAAGCTGAATACCTTGCTCAGGGATTTACTGAAAAAATAAGCAAGGCAGGACAGCTTTTGATTGAAAAGGCCGGAGTTCCCGGCCTTTTTTTATGCCTGTGATAAAAGCGCAGACCTTATCATCTATACTCTAAGAGATATTGTTGATAAAAGACTTTACCATGACCGAACAACCGGAAAAGCATAAGAACAGTTTTTTACTGGCACAGTTTCAGAAAATCTACGCAGACAGGGCTCAGCCACAAAAACTGGATTCAGCTTTATTACTGACCACCCTGCAACGATGGAGCCATGCTTATCCAGACTATGATTTTCTGCATCCCTGTCTTATCGATGGCAGGGCGGCACTGGTCTGTCAGGCAACATTAAGTTGTTTATCACCTGAAGCTTACCAGGATTTAAAAAATATCGCCGGGCAATTCGGGCTGTTTTTAAAAGAAGATCAAAGACAATCCAGCAAGCGTTTTTCACAAAACCGTCGCTCACGTAAAATCTGGGTATTTGGATTTTGTCTCAGCCTGGTTTCTGCATCTGTATTCAGCCGGAATATGGATGTATCAAGCAGTGACTTGGTTCAACCGGCAGAGGTACAGGGCAGTGTCCATAGTCATCGCCTGTCTGCTCATACCATTCATCAAAATGGGCGCAGCCGCATTCATATCGGTCATATAAAACCCCCTTCTGTTGAGTTCGTATTGCAATCCTTTCAGGCTAAAAAATCTTTGCTGAAGGCAGACGGGAAAGCGATTTATACGATTGAAAAGTTTTTACGCCGCGTCTACCAGCCGAAAAAAGGCGACCCGGTTTATCTTCGTTCCGATTTGAAAAAAATCGCACAATATTATGGCCGCTATCCCCAGGTGGTGGAGCTTATTCATGAACTGGCGCAAAAAGACGTAAAGCTGGAGTATAAAAAATCCCATTGGCAGGCGCAGGCAGAAGGCACAGCATTTACGGTGGATAGTGTCACCGTGTATTTTGATACCCGGATGGGCGCTCAGCTTTGGCAGGAACAACGCTGCAAAGGTAATCCGGCCTGCCATATCAGTCCGGCAGATGCCCTGTTACATGAACTGCTGCATGCCAGACTGATGATTGTGAAAACAGATGAATTTATTAAGAACGGAGGCATGCAGCCTACGCTTTATCTGTTTGATCATGAAAAACAGGTCATCGCCATGGAGAATCAGTTGTATCGGAGCATGACACAAGCCGATGGTCTGTTCAGGCCGTTACGCAACCGGCATACAGGACGATTGCTGCGGGTCAGCTGTGCCTTGTGTTTTCCTTTCAAGTAGTCTGTTCTGCCGGATTGTCTGCTAGCGAGTATTTTTTCGTTAAATAAAGCTTAAGCCAGGTATTGGTATCAATATTCTTATCAGGCGGCCTTTGTATTTCGTGTAGACGCCTTCTTAATGCCGGGGGCGGTAATAAAAGCAACTCGATGTCGGACATGGAAATATATTTGTCTGAAGATGCAACATTATGATTAAAAATCGTATACAGCTGCTCTTTTTTTAATTTTACTTCCGCCAGCAATTCCTCCCGCATTTCCAGAAAGAACGGCAATAAATCGATACCTTCAATATCCGGTTCCTGAAACGCCTGCATTTTGCTAAGCAAACTTTGTATCGCCAGCCGATAAAGCACAGCCTCCCTGACCAGCAGGCGTGTCGCAATTTTCTGTAGTCCCTGACGGGCCGAGTCAGCAATCCTGATTGAGACAATGTTTTTGTTATCTTCTGCCATGAATGAAGGTGCGTATTAAATAGCAACAAAAATAACAGCCTAATGTGACAGTTTTATAACAATCAAGTCACGCTGATCAGTTTCGTAATACATTTCATCGAATGGTCATATTTGTGTCATTCAACTGACATTTTTGGGCGATATTCTGAAAAAGTTAATTGATTAGCAGATGTATTACATTTCATCAAACTGTATTGGAACTGTAATTTTATTTGCGTTTTTAAATGCAACAATACGCTCCGTTCGAATCAACAAGGAGCAGTTGAAGGCGGAGCAGGGATTGGGGATAGGCATCTGCTTGAACAGGGACTACATTGCCGGGTTTTTTATATTGCCAAACTCGTTGTGAAACGAGGACGGAAAGCTACGGGTCTTGAACATCAAGATAGCCGGGTTGCACATCAGTTTAGATTTGTAAACCCGGCGACCGTAATTTACGTACTTTAAAACCTTTACTGGAGGCAATATGAAAACCTTAACCAACACGCTGGTTGCCGCAACACTGGCATTCGGCGC
>CAYLNS010000067.1:0-11974 GCA_964385115.1 uncultured Methylomarinum sp. | reverse complement strand
CACAATGTTCAGCTGGAACATAGTCAATTTCAATCGTGGCAAAGTCGGGCTGACCGGTTTTGGGACATAAACAGGTAAACTCCGGGATTTCAATATGAATAGTGTAGTCGCGTCCGGGGTTTGGGTTGTCAAAGGTTTCGAGCTCTTTACTGGGTTGTGTACTCATTGATTAATTTATCTTGGTTAACTAAGAAGGAATTATGTAACCACTCAGCGTATTCAGCTGTTTAATGTCAGTCACTGACTTCAGAAGATGCCGTACACATCCGTGCAGGCTTGAATGTGACATCCTTGTCACATACACTTATTCAGTAAGCAACTGATATTAAATCTATTTATTTTTAAAGTACGCTGAGTCGTTACGGAATTATTAGGTAAATTTGAAATTGATAAAGCCTGTGGCTTGGGTAGTTATCATAAAAATTTCATTCCATGGCATAATACAAGCCATTTTTAATAGAGGTATTCTACCAGTTATGAAGCTGGAAAAAATCAAACTTTCTGGATTTAAATCATTTGTTGACCCAACGACCATTCCCATTAATAGTAATTTAACGGCTATTGTCGGTCCGAACGGCTGTGGAAAATCAAATATTATTGATGCGGTTCGCTGGGTAATGGGAGAAAGCTCGGCCAAGCATTTACGCGGCGGCAATATGGCCGATGTGATTTTTAATGGTTCCTCGGGTAGAAAACCTGTCAGCACCGCCTCAGTGGAACTGGTGTTTGATAACAGTGAAGGAAGAGCCGGCGGGGAGTTTGCCAAATACAATACCCTGTCCATCAAGCGCCAGGTCAGCCGGGACGGGCAGTCACTTTATATGCTGAATGGTGCGCGCTGCCGACGTAAGGATATTACTGATTTATTTCTGGGCACGGGGTTGGGCTCTCGCAGTTATGCGATTATTGAGCAGGGCACTATTTCCAGAATGGTTGAGGCCAAGCCGGATGAATTGCGAGTCCATATCGAAGAAGCGGCTGGCATTTCCAAATATAAAGAGCGGCGCCACGAAACCGAAACACGCATGCGCCATACCCGGGAAAACCTGGAACGGCTGGATGATTTACGCGAGGAAGTCAGCAAGCAGTTAAGTCATCTGAAAAAACAGGCCGAAAAAGCCGAGCAATATACCGAGCTGAAGAAGCAGGAGCGTCGTTTCCGCGAAGAACATCTTGCCATGCGCTGGAGCAGTTATCAGGCAGCAGCAGAAAAGCTGGAAGATAAACTACAGGAAATAGCTGAAGAGCATAACCGGCTGTTTATGTTGCTCAGGGAAACCGACAAAGACCTGGAAACTCATCGCAATCAACAAAAAAGCAAACAGCAGCAGTTAGATGAGCTCCAGGGGAAATATTATCACCTGGTTTCCGAAATCAGCGCCTTGGAGCAGACGATAACGCATCAAGAGCAAAGTCATGAAGAAACGCTGATTGAGATTAAACGTCTAAAACAGCAATATCAACAGACCAGTGAGGAATATGAACAGGATAGTGAGCAGTTGGAAGCTATCCGCCAGGAATTAATGGAAGCTGAAGAAGCCTTGTATGTGGCTAAAGAGCAGGCGGAAGAGACCGAATTTCAGCGTCAGGAATCTCTGCAACAAAAAAATGACTGGCAAAAAGAATGGGAAGCGTTTTTATCGGAGCAGGCTAAATACAAAGAGCAATATGAAGTGCAAAGAACCAAGCTGAATCAGCTGGAAATCCAAAAAAACCAGCTACAGCTTCGGGCAGAAAAATTACAAAGCGAAAAAAGCCAGCTGGCTGATGCCGGGATAGAAACCGGGATAGAATCGCTGGAAAGCGCTATAGAGCTGATTGAATCAGAGAAACAAATCCTGCAACAACAACTGGAACAGCAACACCAGCAAATTGGCGAACAACGACAACAACTCCGGCAGTTACAGGATCAGCAGCATCAATACCGAACAGAATTACATCATGTGCAGGGAAAAATCAGCTCGCTGGAGTTATTACAAAAACATGCCATGGGTAAAGATAAAAAAGATTTACTGCCGTGGCTGAAACAATATGATTTAGATGGCAAGCCACGGCTGGCTGAATTTTTAAATGTGGCAGACGGCTGGGAAACGGCCGTTGAACGAATGCTGGGATATTATCTGGAAGCCGTGTGTATTGATAATTGCAGTGATTGGGTCACAGCGCTTGAAACACTGGATAAGCAATCCTTGATTTTGTTTGAAACGGAGACTGTCTCTGGTTCTCATTCGCCTGACAGTTTACTGGCAAAAATCGAGAGCCAATGGAATCTGGCACCGATATTATCAGGTATTTTTTGTGCGGAATCGTTGGCTGAAGCTGTTCAAAAAAGAGAGCAGCTTGAAGACTGGCAAAGTATCGTACTGGCCGATGGCACCTGGCTGGGGAAAAACTGGATTAAAGTCTCTCGGGATCAAGGCAGTCAGACCGGAGTATTACAACGGGAAAAGGAATTGCGCCAGTTAAAACAGCGTGAAGATGAGTTAAAACAGATTCTGGAGGATACTGAAGAAACGCTGGAACAACTTGAACAATCGCTCAAAGACCTGGAAGCTCAGCGAGAACATACCCAGCAGCAGGAACGTAGCCTGACTTCTGAATTATCGGCGAAAGCTTCAGAGTTGAGTGGCCTGTTGGCGCGCAATGAACAGCAGCAACGACGGCTGAGTCAGATTGATTCTGAAATTGCTGAAATCATGGAGGAGCTGAGCAATGCCAATGAGTCTATCCTGGAGGCTGAACAATCCCAACAACAGGCTCTGGAGCAGATAGAGGCTCTGGAACTGAAAAAAGAGACGCTGGAAGAACAAAGCCAGCAACTTCAGGAATTACAGTACAGCAGCGATCAATTGTTGAACGAAGCCAGAAAACAGCTGCATACGCTGGAAGCCAGAATACAGTCATTAAAATCAACTGAATTATTGACTCAGCGTCAGCTTGAGCGGTTGCAACTGCAAAACCAGCAAACCACCGAACGCATTGCCGAACTGGAAGAAAAACTGAATTCAACCCTGACACCGATGGATGATGAGAAAATCCGTTTGCAACAGTTAAAACAGGAAAAGCTCCAGTTTGAAGAACAATTAAAACGGCTGCGGGAGGATTTACAAACCACCGAACAAACTATCACCGAATTAAGCGAGCGCCATCAACAGACCCAGCGGCAAATGGAGACTCAGAAAGAAAAGCTCGACCAAGTGCGCTTTGAACAGCAGGACAGCCTGGTCCGGCAGCAGACTATCAATGAACAGTTACAGGAAATGAATGCGGATGCCGAGCAGATTATAAAAAACCTGCCGCAAGAGGCCGAAGAAACCCTGTGGAAAAACAGGCTGGATGACATTGTCAAAAAAATTCAGCGATTGGGGACAATTAACCTGACTGCTATTGAAGAATATAAATCACAGTCAGAACGGATGAATTTTCTAAATGAGCAACATGATGATTTGACCGATGCGCTTAACACACTGGATCAGGCCATCAATAAAATAGATAAGGAAAGCCGCCAGCGTTTTAAAGAAACATTCGATAAAATCAATCAGGGCCTGCAGGATAAATTTCCAAAATTATTCGGTGGCGGACAGGCCTATCTTGAACTGACCGATGATGATTTACTGGAAGCCGGTGTCAATATTATTGCCCGTCCACCGGGCAAAAGAAACAGCTCAATCCATTTGTTATCCGGCGGTGAAAAGGCGTTGACAGCCGTCGCGCTGGTTTTTTCCATTTTTGACCTGAACCCGGCACCTTTTTGTCTGCTGGATGAAGTGGATGCGCCGCTTGATGATGCCAATGTCGTCAGATTTTCCAAAATGGTCGAAGATATGGCAGAATCAGTCCAGTTCCTTTACATTTCTCATAACAAGGTGACGATGGAAATTGCAAAACATCTGGCAGGTGTTACCATGAAAGAACCCGGGGTTTCCCGTATGGTTGCGGTGGATATAGAAGAAGCAGTTACGATGGCGGAAGCATGATGGATAAAGAATTATTAAGATGGTCGATTATCATCGCGGGTGGAGTGGTTATACTCGCTATGATTTTATGGAGTTATCTGAAAAGACGCAGAAAACAGCGGAATATTAATTTTTATGATCAGGGAAACCCGCTGGATAACATCGATGAATCACTGGTGATTAGCCAGGACAATGATGACTTTGATATCGTCCCGTTAGGTTCGGCATTAGATGATGATGTCGATCCTCTGATTGATGATTATGAGCCGGATAATCGGTCTTTTAAAGAAGATTATCCAGAAGAACATGCGGACAGACAAACTGAAGATGAAATACACGAGCAGGCTCCACAGCCAGCGGCTCATTGGCCAGCGTTAATCCAGTTTAGTATTGTTGCCCGTGATGATGAAGGTTTTAACGGAGCTGAATTGAAAGCCGCCTTTGACCAGGCAGGTTTGATTTACGGTGAAAGTGTTCAGGTTTTTGAAAGGCTGGATGAAAATAATCTGGTAGATTTTACCGTTGCCAGCATGGTGAATCCCGGCACATTTCCGGCCCAGGGGCTGGAGCAATTCAGTTGCCCAGGGATAGTGTTCTTTATGCAGCCGCCGGTATTACAAGATCCGGCGCAGGTATTTGAGGAGTTTATCCAGACCATGAAAGCACTGGCTGTTGAACTGGATGGGGTCATGTGGGATCATCAAAGACAGCCGTTGACCGAGGAAACTATCAGCGAATTTCGGCAACTCTTTCAGCAATAATTCATTACCGGTCAGTAAAGGGACGGACGCTGACTGAGTATAAATACTTATAACAATAATAAAGAGCAAAATATGAATAGTGCGTCACTGAGTGAAATGAAGTCCCAGGGACTCGGTTTTTTTATAAACCGTATTCAGACTCTGTTTGTCGGTTTACTCAGAGTGTGGACCATTCCCATTGTGCTCATGCTCAGTATCTGTTCTGGCTTTACCACCTATTATGGACTTTCGCATTTTATTGTTCCGTGGATTGCTCTGGTTATCACCGTAGCCATTCAGTCGATTATCGTTATCTGCTCATTGGAGCTGGCGGGTATTCACTGGAAAGCCAATAAAATGCGTTACTTTTCAGTGGTTGCGTCATTAATTATTGCGCTGGCCGCTTCTATTTCATTTTCGTATTTTAAATTTTACGAAATATCCGAACAAAGTAATCTTCATATCAACCGGCTTGCCAAAATACGGCAGGATATCAAATCTTATCTGAATCAGGTACTTAGTCTTAAGGCCGAAACCCTGCAACAGCATAAAAAAGAACTGGCCCAAGCCAGTCAGGATGTTTCCAAAGCCTATTTTGGCACACATGCAGAAATTCCAAAGGAATTACGCCATCAGGTTGGGGAAGGGCCGTTCTGGAAGCACTACAAACAGATTTATGATGAAAAGAAACAGCGTCTGGCTGAGAAAGAACAGCAGATAAAAAAACTGGATGAGGCAGTTGCAAGGCTACAGGCTTCATTAGCGGAACTGGATATTACCCAGGATATAGAGAAAAGTTTTTATCAGTTGTTACAGCATTATCAACAGGTACAGGCTTTGGTCAGTCAGGTGTTCAGTGATACCGGTCATAAAATTCCCGATGCTCCGTTACTGATGACCTACAAACAATTTATAGCCGACATCACTCCGTCATTCAGTATGTGGGAGGGATTTTCCCTGTTTGCATTTGTCTGTGCCGCCATGGTCGATTTTTTTACCGTTTTACTGTCCTATCGGCTCGAATTTACTGCACCGGGTCCATTGACTCAACAGGAAGAAGAGCTGGTTTTTGAGTGTTTGCGGCAATTTACCGAATTTCGCATCAATGCCAATGATGAGCTGGAAATGATTATCGAAAAATCTCCGCTTGAAAAAGCCCGCGGATATTCCGATTGGTCCCGCATGTTTGCCGTTGGTTTACTACTCAGCCGTGGATTTCTACGTAAAATTGATGATAAAACGGTTGAATTTGCTCCAAACCTTTACCCGTTGCTTGCCGAAAAAATGTCCGACAGACTGGCCGAAATCAGAGCCAAGGCAAAAAAACAATCAGCTGAGAGGGCGTGATAATGGAAACCAGCACAGAACTGGAAAAATGGTTGTCGAAAAGCGAGTTTCTTTCGCGCAATGATACCGCTGAAGATAGCTGGAATCCGGGGTTTGAAATTGACAGACAGGTCGTTGTCGCGCAAATTGGCAAGCTCTATCACAAAGTATTTTTACGGCCCGATGATTTTGTACAGCGCTTTTACCACCAGGTTTATCAGTTACCGATTGAAGACTGGCATTATCATGAACAAATTGACTTGTATGAAGGCTTTTGTTTGATTGATATAGATATTGAATTACGTTTTCAGGCCACATTAAATTATGCCCAGCGTAATGTTGAACATCTGGACAGGATTAACCAACATATCAAACAACAATTCAAACATCTGTTGACGGATATTGTTCATCAGCAAATACAACAATTAGGTCATGGTAACTGGGTGGAGCAAGGGTTGTTACCGATTGAGCGGCAAATCGCCCGGGAAGTCAATGAACAGTTGATGGTGCAGAATATTCTGCCACGCGCCATCTGTAAGCTGAAAGTCCGGTTTGACGAGTTTCCCAATATTCATCCAGGCCGGGATAATGTTTATCTGCATGTGCTGAAAAAAAACTATCAGAATATCGAGCAGAAAAACCAGACTTATTTTCGTCAGCGGGCCTTGTTGAAAGAACAGAAACTTCAGCATAAACAACAGCAACTGGAAATGCTTTATCAATTTGCCGATGTTGAAAGGCAAAAAAGAGCCATCGAGGCTGAAAACAAACTGATTTTGCTGAAAGATAAAGAAAAGCAACTGGCGGAAGAACTGGTCATTAAAAAAAGGCTGGCGGCTGAAAAAAACCGCTATAAAAATGAATTAAAAGAGATGGAACTGCATGGAGAAATGGAAATCAGGCAAAAACAAAAGGCCAGAAAACGAGCCCTCGAAAAACAGGATTTAGAGGAAAATCTGAAACATCAGATGGAACTGGAAGCGTTGAAGCAACAGGCAGAGCTTGAAAAAAGAAACAAACAACAGGAATTTCAAACACTGTTGCATGATAAAAAAACACAGGCAGAAATTGAGCGTTATGAAAAACAGCAAGAGACCTGGCGTGAAGCGAAATTGCGTATTCGCCAGCAACAATTAGCGGTAGAGCAGAGACAAAAACAACTGGAGGAAGAGGCCAAAGAACATTTCAAGAAAATGCAGATAAAGGAACAGGAGAAGCATCTGGTTATGCCATTTCAAAAACTAGAGAAATTTATTGGAGAGGATCGTTCTCAAACAAAAACTGAAGTTTTGCGAAATGAAATTGAGCTGGCGGTATTGGAAAAACAGCGCTTAGAACTTGAATTAGCGATTCAGGAAGCAAAAAAAAATCATATACCAGAATGATTTCGTCTAAAACAAAAATGGGTAACCCAGAATGTTTATCTTTATCATACTGAATCTGCTTTTATTTTATTTGGTACAAAGCGATCATCAATGGCTTGTTGTTTTCCGTTCAGAGATTATGGTCAAGCTAGGATTCTTCACCGGTTGTATTGCATTGCTGGCGGGATATTTTAAAAAACTGTCTCCTCACATCTGGTACGATTTTTTGGCCAGCAGTTCGTTACTTATCTGGTATGCTTGGTGGTTTCCTTCTTTTCGGGATGGTTCGCCCATTTTCTATTTTTTTCCACTTTATTTTGCCTTGATCAGCGCTATAGCCATGTTCTTTTTCTTCAAAACAGATTTTTATCTGGACAATGATGCCCGACAATATCTGCAATGGCTTATTAATTCAGGGCGTGCCCATCCTTTTTTAATGGGCGCTTTTGTATTAGGCAGTGTTTTTGTAACACGGCACTATACCCTTTATCCCGTTGCCATCACGCTGTTTGTTTTAAGCTATACAATCACTATTTGTTTGCAGGAATAGAAATTTAAAGAAGGGTAACCAGCCAGCATTGAAAAATACGGCATTGTAAACTACCCGATAATCAAGGTATAATACCCGGCTATTCAAGCAGGAGAGATGGCCGAGTGGTCGAAGGCGCACGCCTGGAAAGTGTGTATACGGCAACGTATCGAGGGTTCGAATCCCTCTCTCTCCGCCATCAAGCAGTCCAAGCAAGTCTCAAAAAGTCTATCAAGCCCTTGAAAACAAAGCCTATCATAGGATTTTGTGTCTAATACTGTCTAACGGAATCTATTGACATATTGTCTATCGTGACGACGCATTTGATAAAAGTTTGATCTCACAAAATAAGATTATTTCTTAGACTAGCCTACAATGAATATCAATCTTGACAGTGGAGGTCTTGCAATATGCGAGGAGACCCTATAAGGTGTGGTTAATTTGCTTTACGCTTTCTAAAACTTTATCAAGTAAACTCTGAGAATGAACTTGGTTAGCGAAAAAAAAGAAACTATCAAGGAAATGAATAACCAATTCTTCGAACACTCCATCCTCAATTCTCCGTATGACTACCCCAATCGGCACTGGGAACTCGACGATAGCGGCCAACCAACCCAGCAGTTCATCAAAAGCCGTCGCCGTGCAGAGTTCATTACACCCATCCCCAAGCCCAGAAAACGCAAAGAGACGGCAGAACAATCACAACTGCTCTTCGATGACGACATGGGGTTGTCATTAGAAGAACAGCAATACGACCATACCGCAATCATCAATGGTGTTCGCCAGCAGGTTGATAAATGGCGGGCATTACCAAATCCGAATGACTGGCATGTAACACCCGAAACTGCTCGCCTGCTCCAACATTGGCGACATCACAATTTCAGCAGTATCTGCCCCTTTTTCTGCCAGGTTGAAACCGTTGAAACTTCGATCTGGCTGATCGAAGTCGCACCCAATGCCGGCAAGACCACAGACATATCCACGCTGATTGCCTGGCAGACTATCAATGCAGTGCGCCAACCGCTGAGCAAGCGATTCCTCCGTGGCTTTTTGATTGTGTCCCCCGGTTTGACCATTCGCGATCGTCTGCGCGTGCTTAGTCCTAACGCCCCGGACAGTTACTACTTCAGCCGTGAACTGATTCCAGGCGACATAATGAGTGACCTTGAACGGGCCAAACTCGTTATTACCAACTACCACGCATTTAAACTTCGTAAACGCATGAAGATTTCCAATGGTGGCCGGTTGTTGTTGCAAGGCCGGGGTAAGTCACTGAATGCGCTGGAGACTGAAGGTCAGAACGGGTGTATAACTTTATTTGTGGCTTCCAGAGGCAAAATAAAGATGGATTCAGCCAGCTTGAATTAGGTCAATTGAGAAAACCATAAGAATGAAAAAAGTGGTCATTTATGACATCAAAAAAAGCACTATCTGAAAGAGACATCTGCACAAAGTATATTCAACCAGCTTTGGAAAGAGCCGGCTGGAATCCGGTTACCCAAATAAGGGAAGAAGTTACTTTCACCGATGGTCGTATCTATGTCAAAGGCAACCTCACCAGCCGCGGAAAACGCAAACGAGCGGATTACATTCTCTACCATAAACCCAATATCCCAATTGCCATCATTGAAGCAAAAGACAACAAACATTCTATTAATGCAGGCATACAGCAGGGATTAGGCTATGCGGAAATTCTGGATATTCCCTCCGTATATAGCAGTAATGGGGATGGTTTCTATGAACATGATCGCACTTGTGCCGATGGTAATATCGAAAAAAAACTGTCACTTGATGAATTCCCATCGCCAGAAGTATTGTGGCAACGTTACAAAAAATACAAAGGCATAGAAACCGAGGAACAAGAACGGATTGCTTCTCAAGACTATTTCTTTGATGGCACTGACAGAAAGCCACGTTATTATCAACAAATCGCCATTAACCGAACGGTTGAAGCCATTGCCAAAGGGCAAGACCGAATCTTGCTGACCATGGCAACGGGTACGGGTAAAACCTACACTGCATTCCAGATCATTCACCGTTTATGGAAGAGTAAAACAAAAAAACGCATTTTATTTCTGGCAGACAGAAATGCTTTGATAGACCAAACAAAACGCGGTGATTTTCGTCATTTCAAAGACAAAATGACCGTTATCAAACAGAAAAAGATTGATAAATCTTATGAAATCTACCTTGCTATCTATCAAGGACTGACTGATTATGACGAGGACAAAGACGCCTATCGGGAATTCAGCCCTGATTTCTTTGATTTAATCGTCATAGACGAATGTCACCGGGGCAGCGCCAGGGAAGACAGTGCATGGCGTGAAATTCTAAACTATTTTAAAACAGCTACTCATATCGGCCTGACTGCCACGCCTAAAGAGACGGAAACCATTTCCAGCACCGAGTACTTCGGTGATCCCATCTACACCTATTCACTCAAGCAAGGCATACAAGACGGTTTTCTGGCTCCCTACAAAGTCTTACGAATAGGCTTAAATGTTGATTTGGAAGGCTGGCGACCTGAGCAAGGCAAAACGGACAAACAAGGCTTGTTGGTAGAGGATCGTATTTACAACCGTAAAGATTTTGATAAAAATCTGGTGATCGACGAAAGAACTCAAACCGTTGCCAGAAAGGTGACAGAACTCCTTAAAAAAACCAATCGCTTTGATAAAACCATTATTTTCTGCGTAGACATTGACCACGCCCAGCGAATGCGAGCCGCTATCGCTAATGAAAACAGCGATCTAATGGCAGACAACAGCAAATATGTCATGCAAATCACCGGCGATAACGAACAGGGAAAAATGGAACTGGATAATTTTATCGATCCAGAAGAAAAATACCCGGTGATTGCAACCACCTCCAAGCTGATGACCACAGGCGTCGATGCGCAAACCTGCAAACTCATAGTACTGGACAGTAATATTGGCTCTATGACCGAGTTCAAACAAATCATCGGGCGCGGCACACGCATCAATGAAGCGTTTGGAAAAACATTTTTCACGATTATGGATTTTCGGGGTGTAACCGATCTGTTTGCCGACCCTGACTTTGACGGCGACCCCGTTAGAGTGAAAGAAATCAGTGAAGATGATGAAATAGAATCACCAGAAGATGAAGCCAACACCGATGAAGGCATTACAGGGGAAGATGGAGAAGAGATTATCTTCAATCCACCTGTGCCACCAGAAATCATTGCTGGCGGCGATATAGTTGCCGAATCCAGAGAAAAATACTACGTCAACGGCGTGAATGTCGCGGTACTCAATGAACGCATTCAATATATGGATGGCAACGGCAAACTCATTACCGGCAGCCTCAGAGATTACACCAAACAGAAAGTACGAGAACAATATCAATCCCTGGATGATTTTTTAAACAAATGGAACAAGTGCGATAAAAAGCAAGCCATTATCGAAGAGCTGACCGAGCAAGGCATTGTCTTTGAAAACCTCAAGGAAGCCATCAATAAAGAAATGGATATTTTTGACCTCATCTGCCACACCGCCTTTGACCAGCCTCCGCTCACCCGAGCAGAACGAGTCAATAACGTCAAAAAACGGGATTACTTCACTAAATACGGTGAACAAGCGCGCAAGGTATTAGAAGCCCTGCTGGACAAATACGCCGATGAGGGCATCGAAAACATTGAAGACATGAAAATACTGCAAGTCAATCCACTGGATCAATTCGGTTCACCGCTGGAAATCGTCAAACTTTTTGGCGGCAAAAAGCAGTATCTAAAAGCACTGACGGAATTAGAAAATGAGATTTATAGGGCGGCAGCGTAAACCATGGCAAACATTGGAGGCAATGTAAAATCAGCAAGAAAAATCATGCGTCAGGACATGAGCACAAGCAGTGATGAACTGCGTATTCTGCAACTGGGCTGAATGCTGTTCTTTAAAATATGCTGTGATAAAAGTATAAACAGAAAAAAGTAAAGTTCACCGCTCTGTTAGGATGAGCATAACTTAATACGAGAGAATTAATATGATCACAATATCACCTGAAAAAATGACAACAGCAGAAAAACTGTCTGCTATGGAAGCG
>CAYLNS010000066.1:0-12023 GCA_964385115.1 uncultured Methylomarinum sp. | reverse complement strand
GCAACCGGAACAGCGTGATGATTATCAGCACAGACAATCTTGCTGCCATGAACCTGTTGTAACCAGCAAGGTTCGGCCGGTAGCTGTAACATATTTTTGATAATCTGCCGGTTTTTAAGCACCTGCGTCTGATTATCGCCAACATGCAATGCGCTGTTTAAGCTGGTAAACGGTGGCTGACTGACACCGCCAGTTGTTAATGTGGTTGCCGCATGGACAGAGGCATCAACCGGCCAGTCCGGTTCAATCCAGTTCATTTTCCGCCAGGACATTCAGCAGATTTTGCATATCTTCAGGGACAGGCTGCTCCCATTCCAGATATTCACCAGAGACCGGATGAACCAGCCCCAGTTTTGTTGCATGCAGCGCCTGCCTTTTAAAACCGCGCAATGCCTGCTCCAGTGACTCGCTGCACCCGGCCGGCAATTGAAAACGTCCGCCATAAACCGGATCACCCACTAAAGGATATTTGATATGCGCCATATGCACCCGTATCTGATGCGTTCTTCCGGTTTCCAGCTTGACCCGCACCAGCGTAAAGCGCTTAAAACGCTGTTCCAGCCGGTAATGGGTTACGGCAGGCTTACCATCTGCTTTGACGGTATAACGCTTGCGGTCGACCGGATGACGGCCAATCGGCTCATCAATGGTTCCGCCACCCGTCATCCAGCCCTTCACCAGCGCCAGATATTCCCGGACTATGGTTCTTTCCTGTAGCTGTGTAGTCAGGCTGTGATGCGCCTGTAAAGTCCTGGCAACCATCAGCAACCCACTGGTTTCTTTATCCAGCCTGTGGACAATACCGGCCCTGGGCAGGGTATTTAATGTCGCATCATGATTCAGCAAGGCATTGACCAAAGTCCCCTGCCAGTTGCCGGCGGCCGGATGAACCACCAGCCCGGCCGGTTTGTTGATGATTAACAGCGACTCATCTTCAAACACAATATCCAGCGGAATATCTTCCGCCTGTGTTTCCATCACTGGTTCAGGTTCGGCATCCAGTACGATATCCTCATCACCTTCCAGCTTGTCCCGCGGTTTGAGCATTTCACCATTGACAGTCACCCGCCCGGTTTTAATCCAGCTTTGTAATTTACTGCGGGAATAGTCGGGAAAAATTTCTGCCAGACATTGGTCCAGACGTTTTCCCGCCAATTCTTCAGGTACTTTTGCAGTCAATATAGCCATATTTACATCAATTTTACGTTATACTCGCAGCTTGAACCGACAGCACCCATGCCTGTCAATAATTCTACGAAAAACTTATCATAATACAACGTATCGTCGACAATATGCGATTACTTTTAGTTAAAATCATTTTTTTAATACTGTTGAGCCTGTCTTTGCCTGGCTGTGAAACCCTGCAGTCTCTGGGAAGCGATGACAGCGAAGATGGCGAAAATTACAGTGGCTGGGATGCCAAAAAATTTCATGAAAAAGCCAGAGCCGCCATGGATGCCGGTAATTATAATGAAGCCATTAAACTGTACGAAGCATTGGAGGCCCGTTATCCCTTTGGCCCCTATGCCGCCCAAACGCAACTGGATATCGCCTATGCTTATTATAAGAATGATGACCCGGAAGCGGCTATTGCAGCGGCTGATCGTTTTATCAAATTTCACCCTCGCAATCCCAGCGTCGATTATGCCTATTACCTGAAAGGCCTGGTTAATTACAACCGCAGCATCGGTTTTCTGGATCGTTTTTTACCGACTGACCGATCCCAGCGTGATCCGGGTAATGCCCGCCTGGCTTATGAAAATTTTGCCGAACTGATACGCCGTTTTCCTGACAGCAAATATGTGCCCGATGCCCGGCAACGAATGATTGCGTTGAAAAACAATCTGGCGATGTATGAGATTCATGTAGCGCGATTTTATATGAAACGCAGAGCCTATATTGCCGCAGCCAGCCGCGCCAACCATGTCATTGAGGATTTTCAGCGGACGCCGGCCGTTCCCCATGCTTTAAAAATTCTGGAACAGGCCTATACTAAACTTAATCTGAAAGATCTTGCGGCAGATGCACAACGGGTTTTTGCACAGAATTATCCCAATGGCCTTCCTGACATGAGTCATGGTGAGAAAACCATTGTTGAACATTTATGGGACATGACCGGCTTTGATGAATAGCGCCATGTTCTAAGCTTTCACTTAACGGGGCAAAAGATGAAACCATTACTTTATTTAATCATCCTTTTCAGCCTTATCTTTTGCCCTGTTTTAAAAGCTACGGAAAACACTTCATACCCGCGTTTGTTTCAAAACCGGTTTTTCAGCCTTTCTGCGGATAACAGCCTCATCTGCTCCACACATAAAGAAGGTTATCTGCCTGTCGCCAAATTAAAAGAAACAATCGCTTTTTATCAATCCAATAATCCGGCACTTATCAAAAAAGCGGTTGCTGTTTTGACCGACCATACCCATCCCAGGCATCTGGAAGACTTGCAGGATTTCAGACAGCAGTGCCGCCATGCAAACGTCCCTGACTTTTGTCTGTTAACAAAATACTGGGACAGCGAAGAAGCCGCATTACGAGTGCTGGCACTTTTTTATGACACCAAAACCATTATCAAACACAGCGATCATTATGAGTTGCCGCGTTTTGATGTGGATCATCTCCGGGTGTTTGAAAAAGGTATCCGCAAAATACCCCCCTTTATGCGGCAAACCATCAGCCACGCCAAACCTGCTACCAATCTTGACCAGGTCATCAGCAACATCCCTATTCAGGTTCAGTCCGCCATTAAACAGGCCTTTCCTGAAGACTATAAAACCAGCACCTGGATTGATCATTCCAGACCGCTTATGCTGGTGCCCGGAAATGGCTATGGCAGCGAAACCGTCGCCCAGGTATTCAGCGGCCAGAATCTGATTATCTTCACCATCAAGCCCTTTGACAAAGCCAAAGACGGCAACAAATACCGTGATATTAATGTCAAGTATCTGGCTGATTTCCGTATGCAGATTCTGGTGCATGAACTGGCCCACACCATTGATAACTTCCATTTCTGGAATGGCTCTGATGATTTGTACTTTTTCTACTGGTACCGGAAAATATCCACCGACAACAGTACGCTTAAAAAAATATCCGAATCCCGACTGGCTTTATGGCCTTCCAAATGGTTTGAAGCCTTTGAATATTTATGGGAGGTTAATGAAGGCCGTTATAACGGCCGGATACAGGAAAAACTGGCGGAACTGTTTGCACAATACATACTCATCCCGGAGCGTTTGCAGGCCAGCTCACCGGAAGCCTATCAATGGCTGCATGACGATGTTTTCAAAGGCATCGAATACCAGGGCTACGACAGCTGCCCGGAGCCTGTCGCCCTGCCGCTGAACTTTTGGGACGATGCCATTGCCCGGGTTTTAGGGCAATAAGCCGTTATGCCCCCAGCGGTTTGAATAATTCGTCCAGATCTTCCGAGGTTAATTCAAATTTCTCAGCCTTACTGCCTTCCCGGTA
Organism: uncultured Methylomarinum sp.; assembly: GCA_964385115.1. Classification (GTDB taxonomy): domain Bacteria; phylum Pseudomonadota; class Gammaproteobacteria; order Methylococcales; family Methylomonadaceae; genus Methylomarinum. The sequence continues at coordinate 8,555 of CAYLNS010000066.1, read as the reverse complement.
GACGCCTTCGGCCAGCGCACGTTTTTTCTCCTGCAAGGCGATAATCTTTTCCTCAACCGTCTCTTCGGTAATCAGCTTATAGACAAAAACCGCCTTATCCTGACCAATCCGGTAAACCCTGTCCGCCGCCTGGCTTTCAACCGCGGGGTTCCACCACGGATCATAGATAATCACGGTATCCGCCTCGGTCAAATTCAAACCCACCCCACCGGCTTTCAGGCTAATCAGAAAAACATCCACTTTTCCCTGTTTAAAGCGCTCAATGGCTTCATCACGTTTCCGGGTTTGGCCGGTCAGTTTTGTATAACTGATATTACGGGACTTCAGTTCGGTTTCAATCAGCCCCAGCATTTTGGTAAACGAGGAAAAAACCAGAATTTTCCGGCCTTCTTCCAGTAATTCATCCAGCATTTCCAGCAATAAATCCATTTTTGCCGATTGTTTGATTTTTTTGGCTTTATCCAGCGACACAATGCGCGGATCACAACAGGTCTGCCGCAATTTCAACAAAGCATCCAGAATCATGATATGACTGCGCGCCAGACCTTTTTCGGCAATCGTCTTGCGTACCTTTTCCTCCATGGCAACCCGAATGCTTTCATACAATGCCGCCTGCTTGTCATGCAAAGGCACAGAGCGAATTATTTCGGTTTTTTCCGGCAATTCCGCAATCACTTCCTGCTTGGTTCGCCGCAACATAAAAGGCTTGATTCGCTTGGAGAGTTTTTGATTCTGAACGGCGTCGCCATGTACTTCAATCGGTGTCCGGTATTGTTTTTTAAAGGTTTCCTGATTGCCTAAAAAACCGGGCATTAAAAAGTCGAACTGCGCCCACAATTCCCCCAGATGATTCTCCATTGGCGTACCGGTCAACGACAAGCGGTTGTCGGCCGGAATAGTTCTGACAATCTGCGACGCCTGAGCCTTGGGATTTTTAATCACCTGGGCCTCGTCCAGAATCAGGTAATAATAATGATGTTCCAGCAAAAATTCCTTGTCCCGGGGTAATAACGGATAGGTGGTCAATACCAAATCATGTTCGGCAATGTCTTTAAATTTTTGCTTGCGATCTGCACCCTGCAAAACCAGAACCTTAAGATTCGGGGTAAATCGCTGGGCCTCCCGCTTCCAGTTGCTCATCAGACTGGTCGGGGCAACAATCAGACAGGGCTTGTCCATGCGCCCGCTTTCTTTTTCCAGTAACAAATGCGCCAGGGTCTGAACCGTTTTACCCAGGCCCATATCATCCGCCAGAATGCCGCCAAAATGATATTCCCTGAGAAACTGCATCCAGTTCAGTCCGGTTTTTTGATAATCTCTTAATTCCGCCTTCAGTCCCTTGGGAACAGGCGCTTCGGTCAGGCCACTGAAATCCCGGAGTTTACGCCCGGTCTCAATCAGCTGTTCGCCCCCTTTCATGCTGAACAAACCATAGCAATGCTCGTCCATTTCGGACACCAGAGCCGCATCAAAGCGCGAAACGCGGGCATTGCCTTGCTCATCAACCCGCATGCTGTCGAACAGTTCGTATAAAATCTCCAGAAAGGGCCGGATTTGTTCGGATTCGATATTGATAAACTGATGTTCATTTACCGGAATGGTGACCGTTTCCGGCAAGTCTTCCAAATCGTAATGTTCCAGCACCGGCACAATCAGCGGCAACAACGGCATGGGCTGACCATTGACCATTACATTGAAACTCATCTGGAACCAGTCGTTATCGGTTTGCTCTATTTCGGCATCGAAGTTCTGGACATTCTGAAAGTCCAGTTCAAAACTTTCATCCACTTCAACAATCCAGTCTGCCTGCTCCAGTTCCGGAATGGTTTTTTCCAGAAAATCTGACCAGCACCGGGCTTTGTCTATCACCGAACTATTCACAGGATTAGAAAGGCATAAGCGTTGATCCAGCATCCCCTCTACGAACCCTGCTTTTGTTAAGGTTTCCACAGCATTCATTTCCTGATCCAGGTTTCTGAACACCCTGACAAACCCGCTGTCTGTCTTTACTGTTGTGACTGTTTCGGGTTTAGGTGTCTGAATCTTGATGCCGTCATAATCAAAAATCAGTTCCATATAATGTATCTTCAAATCCCTGTCACCGCGCAGCACAATATGCGGCCTGAACCTGGCATCGGCCAGGTCCCGAAGTTCTATTTCAACCGGTGGTGGGATAAGCAATTCAGGATGCTCAACTAACAGACGCTGTGAAAACTCCTCTGCCCGCTTTTCAGGCACAGGTGGCATTGTCAGCAGCTTTTGCAATTGCCGGCCTGAAAGCCCCCCGGCATCCAAATGCCCAACCAGCCCCTCTTCACCATCAAGGTAAAAAGGCGGCTCAAGTGGAAGAATATGCGTCTTTGGACCAGCCTGTAGTTGTAGTTTAAATTCCCCGGATTGTGTCTGTACCCAATTCAACTCCAACTTTCTTTCCGCACTGACAAACAACGGGGTACCCTGATGATCCGCCCAGAATGCCCGGCCTGTATTAACGATTTTCATCAACGCCAGTCCGCCCAGCACGCCTTCCAGTAAAGCATCTTTATAACTATATCGGCTTTCCAGCTGGGACATCAGCATGCTGACAATTTCCTTGTCCTCAGGCAGTACCTGCAGACTACTGTATGAATAAGTTGTTTCATCCAGCACTGTGTACAGGAATATCTGTTTGCCTTTGGTCAATCCACCGGTTTTCTTTTCCCGGGTTCTGACAGTACCGACAGCAATCTGCCCGTTTTTAGTATTTTCATACAGTACATAAGCAATAAAATCCTTTCCAGGGTCAACCAGATTCTGCTCCGTCTCATCCAAAGAGTCCAACCAATCAAAACACGCCAGTTCGTTTTCTTGCTGTTGAAAAAACTGCCGTTTAGCATATTCCAGCACAGCAGCCACCACATGCTTGCAGTTATACCCCACTGGACAAGAACACATGCCTGACAATCTGACTGGTTCATCGTTATGAAAATAAATCTCTATATTCTGCTGATAGGAATTCCGGTAACTTCCTTTGGTTTTTGACCGAATCAGCACAGCCGCCTCTGAAACAGCTGCCTGTACAGATGTCACATTTTTTTTATTAAAATAATTAAGTCCACGCGAGAATGTTGTCTGACTGACCTCGTTTTTTACAAATTCATTCCAGTCTATTGCTCTTGACACGCAAACAGCCCTCAAATCGATGTTAAAGCATTAATTTTCTCACAATATACTCGATTTATTAATCATTATCTTAACCTGAATCATCAGTCCTTTTTTGAAAACTTCGAGAGCAATAATAAATTTAACAAACAAATAAAAACACTATATATAGATATTAATTTTTACAAAAAGCACTATATATAGTATAGTGTCTCGAAATTTTCTTCTCCGAGAAAAGATGATTCTTTATTGCAACAGAATCAGTCCTTTCAAACAAAACGCATTTGATAATCATTATCAATAACACTATAATAACGACCAATGTTTTTAACCTTGCATACTCATTAATTTAATGCTCACTACAAGACCGTTCAGTCAAACAACCCTGACTGCCCTGATAAGCTGTTTATCACTATTAAGTCCCCCCTCCGTTTATGCAGAAAATAAAGACCAGGAACAGGAAATCGCTTTCTTGAAACAAGAGCTGCAAAAAATGAAAGAAAAGGTCAAGCAAATGGAAGACCATCTCATTCATTTACAGGAAGCTTCAATGCGTAAAAGGCCAAAAGCTGAAGAATCCGGTTTTTCTGAAGGCGCATTGGAAGGGCTGAGTATTACCGGTCAAAGTACTGTTATTTACCAATCCAGCAGCTTGAAACTAAAACCCGGACAACTCTTTCATGCCAATGGTACCCCATTATCATCAACCGAACTGGCTCCCTTACAACACCATTCCGGCGATGTCACGTTTTCAGCCGATCTGATTATAGAAAAAAAATTCTCTGACACCGACTACTTGCAACTGGATATTCAGTTTGCCAATGGCCCGGGAGTTGACGCACCTCTGCAGGGAGGCGCCATGGTGAATAATGATGTCATGGAAGATCCCAATCATCATAATGAACCCTATATTGCCAAGGCTTTTTATGAACATATCTGGCGTTTTGCCCAAAACTGGGCCGTCACCATGGATATAGGAAAGTTTGGCGTTAATGATTTTTTTGATGTCGGTAAAGATGTCTCGGACCAAACCTCACAGTTTATCAATCAGGCTATTAATAATAATGGTGCTTTTGATTATGTTCAGGATTTAGAAGGCCATGGTTATACTTATGGTGTTCGTTTCGGAGTGGGTAATGACCTGGTTTTACTGGATGCTGCTTTTTTCTCTTCTGACTCCTACCTGCAAAACATCAGTCAGAAAAACTCCGTTGTTGCAGGCCTGACACTGACGCCAGAATGGTATCCCGGTATTAAGAGTATTTATCAGATTTATGGCTTCAGTAATTTTGGAGAATATGCCCGTTTTGATAACCAGGGCAATCTCATCAGTAAAGACCCCAGTAAAATCAATACCGCTGATAATGCAGATGACCTGACCAAAACCGGCTTTGGCATCAGCATCAACCATTCATTCCCTTCCGGCATTAATGTTTTTGCCAAATACGGACAACAGGATGACAGCCGTGACGTGCGCCATTATCAGGATATGGACGAAAGTTATATGCTGGGCTTTGATATTCACGGGGAAAACTGGTCCCGTGAAAATGATGTTTTTGGTATGGCTTTTGAGATTGGACGATTAACAGGAAATCACCGTAAGGCCCATGAAAAAGGATACAGCGGTTTTTTTGATCGCAGCGCTGCCATCGGAAAAGGAAATTATGGCGACGAACGGGTGCTGGAAATGTATTATAAATATGCCGTCAACAGTTTTGTACATATCAGCGCCGATTACCAATGGATTAATAATTTTTATTACAGCCGGCTAATCGGTGATGTACATATGTTTGCAGGCCGTTTAAACGTTTCCTTTTAACAGTTACCTCAACCATTATGTTTTTTAGAAATATCGTATTATGCAGTTTTGTCGCTGCTTTTTTTGCCTCACTTGCTTATGGTTTTTACCAGCAGACAATGGTCACGCCTATTATTCTGCAAGCGGAATTGTTTGAAATTCCTGAAGCTGAATCAGGCCCGGAGCCCTGGTCACCGGAAGATGGCCTGGAACGCAGTCTGTTTACCTTTTCTGCTGATTTTTTAACGGCTTTCGCCTATGCATTGATTTTACTCAGCCTGATGGCAAGCCGCCCGCAGATAACAGTTTTACAAGGTATAGCCTGGGGACTGGCAGGCTACCTGGTGTTTTTCGCGGTCCCGGCACTGGGTCTGCCACCGGAAATCCCGGGAATGCAGGCGGCTGATTTAGTGGCCCGGCAAATCTGGTGGCTGGTAACCGTTATCTTTACAGCCGGTGGATTATGGATACTGGCGTTTAGCAAAATGCCTCTGAGACTGGTCTCGGTTTTGCTGTTCATCGCGCCTTTTCTGATAGGTGCGCCGCAGCCGGAAAAACACGGTTTTGCCAATCCCGAACCAATGGCTGTCGAAAAGCTTGAGGCACTCTGGCATCAATTTATTCTGCAAAGCTGTATTGCCAATGCCCTGCTATGGCTTATAATTGGAGTTATCTCAGCCTGGCTGACGGCAAAGTACATTATGCCGCTTAACGAACAACAACATTCCTGACCCGAGGTTACTCATGACACAATCCACAACCCTGCAAACAAGCCACATTACCGCCAAACATCTGCAACTGCTGGCTGCCGCTTTGTTAGGTGTCAGTATTCTGGCTGTGACTGCCTTTGCACCGGTAGATGCCATCCATAATGCCACACACGACACCCGCCACAGCGCTGGCTTCCCCTGTCACTAAAAAGCATTATCCCTGTGCCGGTTTTTTACAATCGGCACAAATTCCATGCAGTTCCAGCTGTTGGTTTAACAACTCAAAACCAGTTCTGGCAATACTGGCTTTAAGTTCATCAAGCAATGGCTTGTCCACACCGACTTCCTCAACCCGATGACAATTATCACAGATTAAAAACTGGGGAATCTGGTGTGGATGTTCACAAATGATATGAGCACAGGCCAAATACTGGTTAGTAGTGTCCAGTTTATGAACCAGACCCGCTTCCAGCAAAAAATCCAGCATCCGGTAAGCCGACATTGCCGACAGCGAGTTTCCAGTCGTGGTTTTAAATTGTTCGGCAATTTCGTAAGCGGACAAGGGTTCTTGAGTTTGCAATAAAATCTTCAGCACTTGACGCCGCTTGGTTGTCAAACGCAAACCAGCATTGAAACATTCCCTTTCAGCCTTATCCAATGTTTGTTGAATGTTATTCTGCTTCAAAATGTAACCCTGATTCCCATCATGGCCCCTCTGCCCGCTTGCGGGGCAAACTGCCGTAAATACGATACTGAATAACGTATATCTTCATCCAGTAAATTATTGGCTTTGACAAAGAATTTAACCGACCTTTTCTCATCCCATTCCAGCTGGTATTGAGCTGTCATATTCAGCAGCCAGTAACCGGCTGTTGCTGTTTCATTAAGCCCCGGATGACGTTGTTTTTCCGCCCGGGTGATACGCATCTCCATCAACCAGTCGTTATTATCCCACGACAAACCCATTCCATACCGCAACGGCGGCATTCTGGGCACATCCCCGCCACCGGAAAAACGTCCCCGCACATAATCAGAAAACCATTGCGATTCGAGTCTGCCACCAGCCAGTTGCGTCAACGGCATCTTCAACTGAAATTCAAAGCCCTGAAATTCAGCATTTCTCTGTTGTGTCCGAAAAACAGGCAAACAACTGCTGCCGGCACATGTTACAACAAAACTGTCAGTGGCCTGATTGAAAAAACCGCCCGTATTAACCTGGGTAATATAATCCTGCACCCAGTTTTGATAAAGATTAATATCAGCCTGCAAGTCCTCATGCTGAAAATGAAAACCTAATTCTATGGCATGCGATGTTTCTTCCGTCAAGCCGCTATTACCAATAATATAATTGCCTGTTGCCAGATGCGGCCCATTGGCAAACAGCTCCTGAACACCAGGCGCGCGTTGTCCCCGGGTAAACGACAGAGACACATTATTTTCTTCTGACCCGTTCCAGATTGCAGCGGCTGAAAAACTGACCGGAGTGTGAGAGGTTTCTGCGGCGTTATCAGGCTGAATCCATTGTTGCTCTATCCTCAGCCCCAGCTCATAGCTTATATTTTCTGTATCAATATCCTGCACACTAAAAAAAGAAAATGCATTGATATCCGAGGCAGGGACAATGGCTTCAGCGCCAATTGCTGAAAAACGGCTGTTTCGGGTTTGCACACCCAACACACCATGATCAAACACAGCCCACGGTTTTTGTACCAGTTCCATCCGCCCGGTAAAACCACTTTGTGTAAACACATTACTGGCTACCCCTGTTTCCAGCTCTTTATGCTGATAATCAGTGTAGCTGAGTCTGGCGCTGAATTTTTCCGCAAAAGCAAACGGCTGACTGACTTCCGCCTTCATATCATAACGGGTCTGTCTCATGGCAATCTGCACAGCCTCCCCATCCTCTGCCGGCGGAATCCCGTAATGATTATCCAAATGATTGACTGAAACACCGATGAAGCCTTGATCACCCACCCAGGAAAACCCGGCTGTTCCACTCCGGGCCCGGGTACCGGAATTTTGCAAGCGCCCCTTGCTACCGGCATTTTTTCCGGCAATGGCGTATCCGGGAATTTGCATATCGATACTGTCACGATAAAAACCATCCAGATGCCAGGCCAGACGACTCACGCCCCCATCCAGTTTAAAAGCAGTCGATTTGCCTTCATTGACGGTGTTATAGCGTTGCTCAATAGCCCCTTGCAAAATATGTTCAGGTAAGGCATCGGGGATACGATTATCCTGTACATTCACAATACCACCAATAGCACCACTCCCGTACAATAACGTGGCCGGCCCTCTGATTATCTCGATTTTTTCAGCCCATAAAGACTCTGTGCTGTTTGCATGGTCAGGACTTAGCGACGAGACATCCAGACTTCCCAGACTGTTTTGCAAAACTTGTACCCTGGCGCCGGACTGCCCCCGAATCACCGGTTGTCCAACCCCGGGCCCAAATGACTGACTGCTGATACCGGGTTCATTCTTTAAGGTTTCTCCCAGGGTTGCATCGGCTTTCAAGCGTAATTCATCTCCACTTAAAGTAGATACTGGCAATACTGTTTCAGCGCTTTGGGGGCTTGAAGCATGGACAGTCATGGCCTCCAGAGTCTCGACCGACTCAGCTGCAAAAACCATGACGGGAAAAATGCCCCCGACAAGCAGGCAAAATTTTGCAATGAAATAATCGCTGTACTGGTAATTCATAAAAGGTAAAGGAAAGTAAATTTATTAAAATGTTACAGTATAACATAACATAAAAATATTACTTTTTCATGACGGTCTCACTTATTTCCCTGATGAAGCTGACATTGTCCTGTAAAAACAGGGATATTAAATAATAGCCTTGAAATCCCGTTTTCTGCCAGCAGAGCAGTGCGAAACGGCCTCCTGCTCAAATCATTTCG
>CAYLNS010000065.1:0-12042 GCA_964385115.1 uncultured Methylomarinum sp. | reverse complement strand
GGTGGTGGAAACTATCAGACCCTGATAAATGATGCTCTCAGAGAACATATCAAGGCACACGACAAGGAACTTGAAGAGACGTTGCGAAAAGTCATTCGTGAAGAATTGTTAAAGGCAAGTTAACCTGGATTTTCCCTGGTTCCCACGGTCGCCGTGGGAATCCATACCAGACATTCCAGGCTGGATATGCATTCCTCCTGCCAGAGCGTGAAAACCACATACTCACCATCCTCCCGAGACATTTCAGTCTCAATTGCCGTGCCTGCCGTAGATAATCCATAGTAAAATGATGTTTTTTCATCTACAATCCACGCTATGAATTCCCGAACGGCAAAAATCGAGCGTAATACGCTTGAAACTCAAATCAGTATTTCCATTAATCTTGATGGAAATGGCCAGGCTCAATTTAATACCGGTGTGCCTTTTTTGGAGCATATGCTGGATCAGGTTGCCCGGCACGGCCTGATTGATATGCATATTGAAGCCAATGGCGATCTTGAAATTGATGCTCATCATACGGTTGAAGATATTGGCATCACGCTGGGCCAGGCTTTTGCCAAGGCGCTTGGTGATAAAAAAGGCATTTACCGTTATGGCCATGCCTATGTGCCGCTGGATGAATCCTTGTCGAGGGTGGTGATTGATTTTTCCGGTCGCCCCGGTTTGTTTTATGATGTGGAATTTAAAAGGGCGGCGATTGGCTCTTTTGATGTCGATTTATTCCGTGAATTTTTTCAGGGCTTTGTCAATCATGCTGGCGTCAGCCTGCATATCGACAATCTGAAAGGTGTCAACGCCCACCATGTTGCCGAAACCATTTTTAAAGCGTTGGGTCGCGCCATACGCATGGCCATCACAGCCGATCCCCGCATGGCCGGTATTATGCCGTCTACCAAAGGAACTCTTTAATTACCACCATTACCAGATTTACTATGTCAACAGTTGTCGTCATTGATTACGGAATGGGTAATCTGCACTCCATTGTCAAAGCCCTGCAACATGCCTCTGCTTCGGTAGAAGTCATTGTTTCATCAGATGCGGATATTATCAGGCAGGCGGACCGGGTGGTATTTCCCGGGGTTGGCGCTATCAGAGATTGTATGCAGGCATTAACTGAAACCGGGCTTAAACAGGTTATTGTTGAAACGGCTAAGGAAAAGCCTTTTCTGGGCATTTGTCTGGGTATGCAGGCGTTGCTGACTGACAGTGAAGAAAATAACCATACCGAATGCCTGAATATTATCCCGGGCCATGTGGTGCATTTTGCAGATAATCTGACCGATAAAGAGGGGAACACCCTTAAAATCCCTCATATGGGCTGGAACCAGGTCAGACAGAATCCCCATCCCTTGTGGCGGAACATCCCGCAAAACAGTCGCTTTTATTTTGTACACAGTTATTATGCTGTGCCCGACAATCGTCAACACATTGCCGCATTCAGCGAATATCCTGATGAGTTTGCCTGTGCATTAAGCAAGGATAATATTTTTGCCGTACAGTTTCACCCTGAAAAAAGTCAAACCGTCGGCCTTAAATTACTGGAAAATTTCCTCAATTGGGATGGTTCGGTGTAACGATCCCAAGTCACTGTCAACATACGAAAACAACACCGAGAAGCTATTATGTTATTGATACCCGCCATTGATTTAAAAGAAGGAAAATGTGTCCGGCTGCGTCAGGGACGAATGGAAGATGATACTGTTTTTTCTGATGATCCGGTTGCCGTGGCCGGAAAATGGGTGGAGGCTGGCGCACGCAGAATCCATCTGGTGGATTTGGATGGCGCTTTTGCCGGCAGGCCTAAAAATGCTGAGATTATCCATGCAATTGTCGAGGCATTTCCGGATGTGCCGGTGCAGATTGGCGGCGGCATTCGTGATGAAGACACGGTTCAGGGTTATCTGGACGCCGGGGTTCAGTATGTCATCATCGGCACTAAAGCCGTCAGCGAGCCGCATTTTGTACGGGATGTCGCGATAGAATTTCCTGGCCACATTATTGTCGGTCTGGATGCCAAGAACGGCAAAGTGGCTGTCGATGGCTGGTCCAAGCTCTCGCGGCATGATGTTATCGACATGGCTCAGAAATTTGAGGATTATGGCGTTGAAGCCATTATTTACACTGATATTTCCCGCGACGGCATGATGGAAGGTGTGAATGTGGAAGCGACCGCAAAACTGGCCAGGGAAATCAGAATCCCGGTCATTGCATCCGGTGGCATTACCAATATGGATGATATCCGGGCACTGGGCGCTGTGGCTGAGGACGGTATTATGGGGGCCATTACCGGCCGCGCAATTTATGAAGGTACGCTGGATTTTCAGGAAGCTGAGAAACTGGCTGAATCATTTAGTTAATTATGAGTCTGGCAAAACGTATTATTCCCTGTCTGGATGTAGATAATGGCCGCGTGGTTAAAGGTGTGCAGTTTGTCGACATCCGTGATGCCGGTGATCCGGTAGAGGTGGCCCGTCGTTATGACAAGGAAGGGGCTGATGAAATCACCTTTCTGGATATCACCGCCACCCACGATAACCGCGATACCATTGTTCATGTGGTTGAACAGGTGGCCAGCGAGGTTTTTATCCCGCTGACCGTCGGTGGCGGTATTCGCACACTGGGTGATATTAGAACCATGCTGAATGCCGGGGCGGACAAGGTCGGCATCAACAGCGCGGCCGTCTTTAATCCTGACTTTGTTCAGCAGGCAGCCGACAAATTCGGCTCCCAGTGTATTGTGGTGGCGATTGACGCCAAAAAAGTCAGTGCACAGGACGAACCTGACCGCTGGGAGATTTTTACTCACGGCGGCCGCAAACCCACTGGTATTGATGCGGTGGAATGGGCTGTAAAAATGGTGGATTTGGGCGCCGGTGAAATTTTATTGACCAGTATGGACCGGGATGGCACCAAGGCCGGATTTGATCTTGAACTGACGCGCACCATCAGTGAGGCGGTTACGGTTCCGGTCATTGCATCTGGCGGTGTCGGTAATCTGGATCATCTGGCCGAAGGTATTTTACAGGGCAAAGCCGATGCAGTGCTGGCAGCCAGTATTTTCCATTTCGCCGAATACAGCATTGAACAGGCCAAGCAACATATGCAGGCCAAGGGCATTGAGGTGCGCTTATAATGAATAGCCAATGGCTGGATGAAATCCGCTGGACCGATGACGGGCTGGTGCCTGTCATCGCTCAACTGGCTGATTCCGGACGGGTAGTGATGTTTGCCTGGATGAATCGTGAGTCATTAAAATTGACGGCGGAATCCGGTTATGCCGTCTACTGGTCAAGATCGCGACAGAAACTGTGGAAAAAGGGTGAAGAATCTGGCCATCGCCAAAAAGTATTGGATATTCAGCTGGATTGTGACGAAGATGTTATTCTGTTAAAAATTGAACAGGAAGGGGGAATCGCCTGTCATACCGGAAGACAAAGCTGTTTTTATCGCAGTTTAAAAAATGGAATCTGGCAGCCGGTGGAGCCGGTACTTAAAGACCCCAAAACCATCTACAAATAGCATAGTCTCCGCTTAAACCTTATATCGAGAAAAAAATGACATTAAATAATCCGCTTTCCTTCAAATCCGGTCTGAACAAATTACATTATGTCATTTTGGCCGTGATTGTTATTCTGTCATTATTTTTTCTGTTTAGTTCGGAAGATGAGCTGTACCCGGAACAGGGGGCTCATGTTTTAACCCCGGCTGTTTTGGAAGCGTTGAGAACACAAAATCTTGACAAACGACTGGAATATGCCGAATCGCAACCGATTATCGAGTCATTGACAAAATATCTGCATTTGTTTGAATATTATATAAAAACCAACCCCACCAAAGCCCGGGGCTATTTAAGCATTATTAAAACCCGCTTTGACTATCTTGAATACAAAGACCTGAAAGTGGATCAGGCCGAAAAAATTCTCTATGATGCAATCAATAAGGCCGATAAGGAAAAGCAGGCCCAATAATCTCTGATGACAGACGCTGTCATTCATTCCGAACTGTTTCTGAAAGTTGCCATCCCCGTACCGCTTGACAGACTGTTTGATTATCGTCTGCCGGCCGATATAGCGGCTGATAATTTACAACCCGGCATCCGGGTTAAAGTCCCATTTGGCAATACACATAAAATCGGTATTCTGCTGGAAATCAGCCCATCCAGCGATATTGAACCCGATCGACTGAAAGCCGTCAGCGCCGTACTGGATGATAAACCACTGCTGTCTGAGCTTGATATAAACCTGTTAATCTGGGCCAGCCGCTATTATCATCATCCGGTTGGCGAGGTTTTTCACAGCGCAATCCCCGTCGCCTTAAGAAAAGGCAAAGCGGCCGTTATTCATCAGGAAGATTATTTCTGCCTGACCGACAAAGGCCGGCAAATTTCACCAGCCCAGTTAAAACGCGCCAAAAAACAACAGGCCTTGATTGAGTTTTTTCAAAGCAATGGCGGCAGTCTGTCGGCTACGCTGTTAAAACAATGGAATCCGGGCTGGCGCACAACCGTTAATGCGCTGATAAAAAAACAATTGCTGGCCAAAAGCACTCAAGCAGGCGCGGTGGTTGAAAATGTTTTGCGGCAAAGCACATTAAAAGCCAATCCTGAACAACAACAGGCAATCGAACAAATCAGTCAAAATCTTAATGCTTTTTCGGTCTTTTTGCTGGAAGGGGTGACAGGCAGCGGCAAGACCGAAGTTTATATGCAGGTTATTGAAAAAATCCTGCATCTGGGCAAACAGGTGTTGGTTTTACTGCCGGAAATCACTCTGACCCCGCAACTGGAACAACGCTTCCGGCAACGATTCAATGTGCCGGTTGTCTCCAGTCATTCCAGAATGACCGATAACGAACGTCTGAATGCCTGGCTGAAAATGCAGACCGGCAGCGCCAGTATTTTACTGGGCACACGCTCAGCGCTGTTCACCTCGCTTAAAAATCCCGGCATTATTATTATGGATGAAGAGCATGACAGCTCTTTCAAGCAGCAGGAAGGCTTTCGTTTTTCCGCACGCGATGTGGCGATAGTCAAAGCCCGCAATCTGAATATTCCCGTGGTGCTGGGCTCGGCGACACCAGCGCTGGAGAGTCTTTATAATGTCAAGCAAAAACGCTATCAGCATCTGCTGCTTCCCTCCCGTGCCGGCAAAGCCATTAAACCCGATTTCTGCCTGCTGGATGTGCGCAATAAAAAAATGCACAGCGGCCTGTCGGATATGCTGGTTAGCGAAATCAGCAAGGTGCTGGAGAAAAATGAACAGGTTCTGCTGTTTCTGAACCGTCGTGGCTTTGCGCCGGTGCAGATGTGTCACAGCTGTGGCTATGTTTCCCGCTGCCCGCGCTGTGATGCCAATATGGTGATTCATTTTGCCGATAACCGCCTGCGTTGTCATCATTGCGGAACAGAGCACAGATTGCAAAACCAGTGTCCGGCCTGTCATGCGGATAAACTGCAGCCGGTCGGCTTAGGGACGGAACGTATTGAACAAACCCTGGCAGACTTGTTTAAACAGCATTCCATTATCCGGCTGGACCGGGACAGTACGCAACGCAAGGGGCGCCTGGAGGATTATCTTGAACAAATCAACCGCGGCGATGCCGACATCATTCTGGGCACACAAATGCTGGCCAAGGGACATCATTTTCCCAATGTCACGCTGGTGGCGCTGCTGGATGTTGACAGCGGCTTATTCAGCACCGATTTTCACAGCAGCGAAAAACTGGCACAGATGATTGTTCAGGTGGCTGGACGCGCCGGCCGGGGCGATAAACCGGGGCGAGTTATTTTGCAAACCCATCATCCTGACCACCCTTTATTGCTGACGCTGATTAATCAGGGTTATCAAACCTTTGCCCAATCGGTGTTACAGGAAAGACAGCAGGCAGGTCTTCCGCCCTATAGTTTTCAGGCATTGCTGCGGGTGCAAGCGGCCAACAGCGAAGCGCCCCAGATATTTTTGCAGGAACTGACGGAAAAACTAAGCCCCCGTAATAATGGCTGTTTAATCCTGGGTCCCGTCCCCGCGCCAATGTTAAAAAGAGCCGGACAGCATCGCTATCAGTTATTGATACAGAATCAACAGCGTAAATCCTTACATAAGCTGCTGGACATCATGCTGGCCGAAATTAAAACACTGAAATCCGCCAAAAAAGTCCGCTGGTCTCTGGATGTAGATCCCGTCAGCCTTTATTAGTCAGCTGTTTTAATGCATAATAACCGGTTATTTTGGATAATCCCACTTGTAATACAATGAAACAAAAGTTGGAAGCTCTGCTGGAAAAATCTCTGGAAACGCTTAAATCTCAAGGTATTCTTGACAAGGAAATCAACCCGAAAATTATTATTGAACGCACCAAAGATGCCCGACACGGGGATTTTGCCACCAACCTGGCTATGATGCTGGCAAAACCGGCCCGTAGTAATCCAAGACAATTAGCCGAAAAAATTGTCCAGGCCCTGCCTGAAGATAACACTGTCAGCAAAACTGAAATTGCAGGCCCCGGCTTTATCAACTTTTTCATCAACCCTGAAGCCCAATTCGATATTATTCGGCAGATTCATGAAGCCGGCCGGGAATTTGGCCTGAGCAAAACCGGCGCGGGTAAAAAAGTGCAGGTTGAATTTGTCTCCGCCAACCCAACAGGCCCGTTACATGTCGGGCATGGTCGGGGCGCTGCATATGGCTCGGCGGTTGCCGACCTGCTTGAAGCGGTCGGCTTTGACGTGGAGCGGGAATATTATGTCAATGATGCCGGACGGCAGATGGATATTCTGGCAACCAGTATCTGGCTGCGTTATCTGGAAGAATGCGGCGAAGTGGTGCCTTTTCCCAGCAATGGCTATCGGGGCGAATATGTCAGGGAAATTGCCTTTAATATTCACAAATCAGCCGGTAATGAATATCGCAGGCCTGCTGATCTGGTCATGGAAGATATTCCGGCGGATGAGCCTGAGGGCGGCGACAAGGAAAAGCATATTGATGCCTTGATTGAACGGGCACAAACCTTGCTCGGCAGTCAGTACCGGGATATGTTCCAGGCGGGGCTGAATGAAATCCTGGATGATATCAAACAGGACCTGGAAGAGTTTGGCGTCAGTTATCAGACCTGGTTTTCCGAGCGCTCATTAATGGATAGCGGGGCTGTGAGCGAGGCCTTAAAAAGATTGGAAGACGGTGGCTATCTGTACCAGAAAGAAGGCGCGACCTGGTTTGCCTCCAGCAAATTGGGGGATGAAAAAGACCGGGTCGTGGTGCGGGAAAACGGCCAAACCACCTATTTTGCCTCGGATATCGCCTACCATATGAACAAGCTGGATCGCGGTTATGATGAAATCATCAATATCTGGGGGGCCGATCATCATGGCTATATTCCCAGAGTCCGCGCCGCCATGCGTGCGCTGGGAGCTGATGATAACAAACTGAAGGTGTTGCTGGTGCAGTTTGCCATCCTCTACCGGGGCGAGGAAAAAGTACCCATGTCCACCCGTTCTGGTGAATTTGTCACTTTGCGCCAGCTCAGAAATGAAGTTGGCAAAGATGCCGCCCGTTTCTTTTATGTGATGCGAAAATCCGAACAGCATATGGATTTTGACTTGAAACTGGCTACCTCCAAGACCAATGAAAATCCGGTTTATTATGTACAATATGCTCATGCCCGGGTTTGCAGCGTATTGCGTCAGCTGGATGAAAAAGGTCTGGAACGTAATTATTTATTGGGGATGGAGCACCTGAACCGGTTGACCGAAGAGCATGAAAGCGCACTAATCACCACGCTGTCCAAATATCCTGAAGTGCTGGAAAAAGCCGCGCTTAACCATGAACCGCATCAGTTGATTCACTATTTAAGAGAGCTGGCCAACCAGTTCCATACTTATTACAATGCTCATCAGTTTCTGGTGGACGAGGCTGAACTGCGTGAAGCCAGATTAAACCTGATTTGTGCAGTCAAACAGGTGCTGGCCAATGGACTGGGCTTATTAAAAATTAACACTCCCGAGTCGATGTAATGGCCAGAGACTACAAACACAGAGCTCAGCCCCGAAGAAAATCAGCAAAAAACAATCAATCCGTCGCCTGGTGGAAATGGCTGCTGGTGATTGTGCTGATTGCTGTGTTTGTCCTGTTTTTATATTTTTTACGCAGTGCTGCGCCTGAGCCGGAAGCTGAAAGCAGTAGAAAACCCGTCAGCACTGCAAAAAAAGTCGTCAAAAAAACCAAAGCAGCTAAACCTGAAAAACCCAAATCCGCAAAGAAACCAAAAGAAGAGCCGCATTACGAATTTTACACGCTGCTGCCAGAAACCGAGGTAGAGGTGCCGGATTATGAAATTAAAACCCGGGTGCGTGAAGAACATGTCGGCAAAGCCAGGGCGACCCGATATATTATCCAGGCCGGTTCGTTTAAAAATTATGCGGATGCCGACAAACGTCGGGCGGAGCTGGCGCTAATGGGTATCGAATCTCATATCGAAACAGCGCGGATTGGCAATACCGTCTGGAATCGGGTCAAAATGGGCCCTTTTACCCGTTCGGCCAGTGTTTCCACAATAAAAAAACGTCTTAAACAAAACGGAATTGATGTTATTGTGACTGAAAAATAAACGGTTTTGTCGGCGCTCTGGTCGCAAATTAATCCTTGTTATTTACGGTACAAACAAATGCTTAAAAAATTCCGATTAATACTGTTATTCAGCTTTGTTAGCCTGCTTCAGGGCTGTGGCTACAACACTATTCAAAGCCAGGATGAAGCGGTCAAAGCAGCCTGGGCCGAAGTCTTGAATCAATATCAGCGCCGGGCTGATTTAATCCCCAATCTGGTCAATACCGTTAAAGCTTATGCGGCACATGAAAAAGAGGTGCTGACCGAGGTGACCAATGCCCGGGCGAGGGTTGGCGCCATTCAGGCCACGCCGGAGCTGATTAATGATGAAGCTGCCTTCAAAAAATTTACCGCCGCCCAGCAACAAATGCATTCGGCTTTAAGCCGTTTGCTGCTGGTGGCTGAAAAATATCCCAATCTGAAGGCGGATGGTGTTTTTCGTGACCTGCAGGCCCAGCTGGAAGGCACAGAAAACCGCATTGCCGTCGCCAGAAACCGCTTTATCAAAGCGGTGCAGGAATACAATTCAACCGTCAGAAAATTCCCAAACAACCTGACCGCCATGTTGTTTGATTACCAGGTAAAACCCAGTTTTACCGTTGAAAATGAACAGGCCATCTCCAAGCCGCCTGTTGTGGATTTTAATATGACGCCTCAACCGGCTCAATAAAATGATGCAGCTGGTGCTGGCCCGGGTTATAAAATTGCCTTGTTTAATGCTGTTGTTGCTGCTGGCAGTCAGCGCCTTTGCCCGGGCAGAGCAGACCATCCCTGAGTTTAAAAGCTATGTCACCGATCTGACACAAACCCTGACGGCGGAGCAAAAACAGTCGCTGGAACAACTGTTAACTCAATTGCAGCAATCAAAAGGCAGCCAACTGGCTGTTTTGATTGTCCCGACAACCCAGCCGGAAACCATCGAGCAATATTCCATCCGCGTCGCCGAAAAATGGAAGCTGGGGCGTAAGGGCGTGGATGATGGCGTCTTGTTATTGATTGCCAAGCAAGACCGCAAACTCCGTATCGAAGTAGGCTATGGGCTTGAAGGCGCTATCCCTGATGCCATCGCCAAAAGAATCATCAGCGAAACCATCACCCCTTATTTCAAGCAAGGTCAATTTTATCAAGGCATACTGGCCGGTGTTAAACAGATTATCGCTCTGATTAACGGCGAGCCACTGCCTCCGCCTGCCGACAACAGTAATGCCCAGAAACAGCCGGGGATTCAGGATTTATTCTTTTTCCTGTTTTTCCTGCTGTTTTTTGCGCCGGTTTTCAAATCCATGTTTGGCCGCCTGCTCGGCGCTGGCATTGCAGGCGGAATTGCCGGCAGCCTGACCTGGCTGGTCACTTCAACCTTAGCGGCCAGCCTGCTTGCCGGCGTCGCATTGTTTATTCTGGCGTTGGTTTTTAGCAGCGGTGGCCGAGGAAATTTTCCTGGTGGTCGCAGTGGCCGTTATGGGGGAGGCTTTGGCGGAGGCGGCTGGTCAAGTGGCGGCGGATTTGGCGGTGGTGGCTTCGGTGGAGGAGGCGGTGGTGGTTTTGGTGGCGGCGGCGCTTCTGGAGGATGGTAAGATGAATGTAAAACGAATCCTTAAGCACTTGTTTTACCCGCCCTGGCTGGTCAAACGTTATTTTCCACCCGCCACGCTAAACAAAATTGAAGCTGCCATTGCTGAATCTGAATTAACACATTGTGCCGAGATTCGCTTTGCCGTGGAAAGCGCGCTGGAATTGTCTGACTTATTAGCCGATAAATCCAGTTTTGAGCGCGGAGTGGATGTGTTTTCACAGCTTCGGGTCTGGGACACCGAACAAAACAACGGTGTGTTAATCTATTTATTACTGGCCGATCGCAAAATCGAAATCATTGCCGACCGGGGTGTTTATAAAAACACCAGACCGGAACAATGGCAACAAATCAGTCAGATAATGGAAAAAGAATTTCGCAACCACCGCTATGAACAAGGGATATTAACCGGCATACAGTCCATCTCCCGGATTCTGGCCAAACTCTACCCTTATCAGCAAACAGACACCAACGAGCTTTCCAATAAACCGGTCATCCTGTAATCGGCACGGTTACTTCAACAAAAAGGCTTTAAGCTGTGGAAACGCCTGATAAATATCAAGCAGAAACGCAACAAGATAACTATACGACAGTAATTTCAACATAACACGCGCCCAAACAGGCAGCTGCTTTTTTGTTGGATTATCAATAAGCACTGGCGCAGGCTGCCAATTGCCCAGCGTATCAATGATTTTCTGGCGGATTTCCCCGGCGAAGCTTTCGCCAGCCAGCGTATCCCCGATGCACACCCGCCGCCCGTCTTTGGTGACGGCCTGTAAACTGTACCAGACATTTATCTGATGGCCCGAAGAAGATGACGCGGTTTGCTTCAGGTTAATATCGGCAAGCTCATCAATTCTTATTTGTTCTCGCAACAAAACACCAAAAATTCGCTGCTGCTTGATAATCCCGGCGGGACTGACCTCAACCGTCATATTATTGGCCAGTAAAAACAGCCCAAAACCCGACAACAATAAAGCAATCAATATTACCGTTGCCGACATTAACAAAGAAGTAAGCGGCAAAAATTCTTTAAAGGGCTGAAAAAAGAAATACCCCATCAGCATCAGCCCAATACCAACCCCCAAAAGTGTCAATCCCAGACCTTTATTTCGACCATAGCCATAATAAAAACGCAGCCCGCCGGCAGTTGTGGATATTTCCGGCACTGTGGCGTTTTGTGTTTCCTGAAAGCCTCCGACCTTCTCTGCTTTAAATTGATAACGCGCATTAGCGGCCCTGGTTTTGTCATCAATCTTTTTCATCGGCAGCTCAAACACCCGGTCGTAATCTACCCCTTTAACCGCTATCTGCACATGCAACTGCCAGCTATGATAATCATCACTTTCATCCTCACTGCCCGGCAGGTAGTCGGGCGGATTAAAGGCAAACTCCAATCGGCTGAATCGGCCGTAATAGTGTAATTTTACCGCCACTTTATCCTGCCACAACGCTTTTTCAAGCATATGCCTGCGCCCCCGGCTATCCGTTGACGCCCTATGATGAATACAGGTTAATGTCACCGTGGCTTGCCCGGCGCTGTCTTTAGCCAGCGGCAAATCCAGATACCCGGAACAGCGACCACCTACCTGCCCTGGAAAAGGATCCAGCACAACAGGCGTGCGGCCATATTTTCGCTTTTCCAGTGTTTTTTTAACGGCCTGATAAATCAACATCATCCCGACAAAAGGGAAGATAACAAAAAAATAGAAAACAGGGTTGGCATCAAAGGCCTCAATAATCCGGTCACCTTCCTTGAACATAATCAGCCATATGATTACATTCCATACCACGGTGAATATCCATATCTGCCACAGTTGTTCACTGGCCCGTGAATAAATTTTATGAGTGCTGAAAGTCATGTTTACTCCA
>CAYLNS010000064.1:0-12233 GCA_964385115.1 uncultured Methylomarinum sp. | reverse complement strand
TTCCATAATTAATCTCTTTTAGTGTTCAACATATTCAATGGTTGTGGGTTCCCACAATTCTGTCTGAGAATGTACCATGACCAGCTACGCCCGGTATGAATTCCCACGGAGACCGTGGGAACCAGGGTGTTTTCTCGTTTCTTCGCTCCAGCGTCTTATTCCCGTTGCTGTAAAAAACCGAGCAGTTCGTCAACAGACAGGTTTTGCTGTTCTTCGTCTGTTCGTAACGGCTTCAGGCTGACAGCATTGTTGCTGGCCTCATCATCACCGATAATCACCGCATATTCAGCGCCACTTTTATCAGCCTTTTTAAACTGACTTTTAAAACTGCCGCTGCCACAATGCATCATTACCTTTAAGCCCTGCACCTGATCCCGCAATAATTCAGCGACCTGCATGGCAAATTTTTCCGCCTCGTCACCCACGCGAATCATATAGACATCAATCTGCGAATCAACAGCAAAATCTTCCTGCATTTCAACCAATGACAACAGCCTTTCCATTCCCAATGCAAAGCCAATTGCATAATTCTTTCTGCCGCCGAGTTGTTCAATCAGTCCGTCATAACGGCCACCGGCACAGATAGTGCCCTGAGCGCCTAATTGATCAGTCACCCATTCAAATACGGTTTTTCCATAATAATCCAGCCCTCTGACCAGACGGGTATTGATAACATATTGAATACCCAATTGATCGAGATATGATGTTAAGGATTTAAAATGATTCAGGCTGTCTTCCCCCAGATAATCCATCAAGGCCGGCGCTTGATCCAGCATCGCCTTCATGTCGGGGTTTTTGCTGTCCAGAATTCTTAACGGGTTGGTTTCCAGCCGTCTTAAGCTGTCTTCATCCAGTACATCCAGGTGCTGATTAAAATAATCAACCAGCTTGTCACGATAAATTAAGCGTTCCTCAGTGGTTCCCAACGAATTGAGTTGTAATTCCAAGGAATCCAAAATCCCCAGTTTTTTCCATAGTCTGTGGCTCAGCAGGATAATTTCAGCATCGATATCCGGGCCTTCCATGCCATAAGTCTCAATCCCCAGTTGATAGAACTGTCGATAGCGACCTTTTTGCGGACGCTCATGCCGAAACATCGGCCCCAGGTACCATAATCTGTGTACCTGATTATGCAGCAATCCATGTTCAAGACAAGCTCTCAGGCAACCGGCCGTACCTTCCGGTCTCAACGTCAGCGAGTCGCCGTTTCTGTCTTCAAAGGAATACATTTCCTTTTCGACAATATCGGTGACTTCTCCAATCGAACGTTTGAATAATTCAGTTTTTTCAACAATCGGTAACCGTATCTCCCGATAGCCGTAACTGTCCAGAACTGTTCTGATAATTTCTTCAACCTTTTGCCAGAGCGGAGTCTGCTCGGGCAAAATATCATGCATCCCTCTGATTGCCTGAATAAGCTGCTGTTTAGCCATGTAGTATTTATTTCCTGAAATTGTATCTGATTGCCACTAGAATGCCGGATTAGAAATAGCTAACGACTGATTGCCTTTCTTGCTTTTTGTGCCTCATCCGACCCGGGAAACAGCGTCAATAACTGTCCCCTGTAGGTTTCTGCCTGTTCCCGATTACCCAGAGCCCTTTCTGTCTGCCAGGCAATCCATAAGGTTTGTGGTGTATGTCTGCCGACGGCCAGATAGCGCTGTAAAAAGGCTCGCGCAGACAAATAATTTCTGTCGTCATAACTTATTTTTTGCATTTCCGCCAATGCCGGCGCATATTGCGGATTATCCTGCAATGCCCTGCGAAAAGCCTGTTCCGCCAGTTTTTTTTCACCTTGTTTTAAATAACATAAACCAATATTGGTTTGCGCAATCCATTTGCGATTATTTAACGGCATGGACAAAGCCTGCTCCAGCAATTTAAAGCCCTGCTGATACTGGCCGGTGTTGCAGAGAAAACGTCCGTAATTGTTCAGGGTACTGATGCTCGCAGGATTCAGCTCCAGTGCCTTGCGGTAATGATATTCTGCTTCATCCGGTTGTTCTAATCGCTCATTCAGCACTGCCAGCGCATCCTGCACATCGACATTATTGCTATCCAGCTGCTCGGCCTGCTGAAGCTTGTCTTCCGCCTCCTTCAGCATCCCCATTTCCAGATAACGCACACCTAATTCAAACTGCACGCTTGCCTGTTCTTCTGAATCGGATTTTTTCCCGGAACTTCCGGCACAGGCGGTTAACAATCCCAGCAAAAACAGTAACATAATTTTATCCAGCATACCCTGCTCCCGCCTGTTTTAATTTTAAATGCCGACGGCTTTTGTCCTTAACTTGCCCGACCAATTGCCCGCAGGCCGCGTCAATATCTTCCCCACGGGTTTTTCTGATAGTCGTGACAATACCGGCATTATGTAACAAATCCCGAAAACGCAAAATAACATCACTGTCTGAACATTGATAATCAGACTGAGGAAATGGATTGAACGGAATTAAATTGACTTTTGAGGGTACAGAACGCAGTAATTTAATCAGCGCCCTGGCATCGGCAGGCGAATCATTCACGCCTTTTAACATTACATATTCAAAGGTAATATGTTTTCTCGGACCCTGTCTTGCATACAGCCGACAGGCTTCCATTAATTCTTTAAGGGGATATTTCTGATTTATGGGCACCAGTTCATCACGCAGTTTGTCGGTCGACGCATGTAATGATACCGCCATACTGACATCACAGACTTCATTCAGTCGCAACATGGCCGGGACAATTCCCGAGGTGCTGATGGTCACTCGCCGTTTTGACAAACCATAGCAATAATCATCCATCATCAGGTTCATAGCCGCTACCACGGCGTCAAAATTCAGCAATGGCTCTCCCATTCCCATCATGACGACATTGGTTATACGCTGTTCACTGCCTAATCGATTCTGGGCGGCATACAGCTGACCAATTATTTCTGATACCTTCAGATTACGGTTAAAACCCTGTCGGGCCGTTGAACAGAAAGTACAGGCCAATGCGCAGCCGACCTGGGAAGAAACACATAAAGTACCGCGATTCTGTTCCGGGATGAACACCGTTTCCACCCGGTTTCCACAGTCCATTTGGATAATCCATTTGCGGGTTCCATCGCTGGCTTTTTTTTCCAGAAGAATCTCCGGTGCCTGGATATAACAATTTTCATTTAGCCAGGCGCGCAAAGACTTACTCAGGTTGGTCATCTGATCAAAATCGTCAACTCCTTCCTGATAAATCCATTTCAGCAGTTGTGTTGCCCGAAATGGTTTCTCCCCCATTCCGACAAAAAAGTCCTTCAGTCCTTTTCTGTCGAAATCGAGAAGATTGGTTTTTTCTGTATTAACGGATTCGCTCACAGATTTCATCATCAGAAAAGAAGAATTTAATTTCTTCTTTTGCAGTTTCAGGCGCATCAGAACCGTGTACGGCATTTTCGTCGATGCTTTCGGCAAAATCGGCACGGATTGTTCCAGGCGCCGCTTCCGCAGGATTGGTTGCCCCCATCAGTTCACGGTTTTTCAGTACCGCATTCTCGCCTTCCAGCACCTGAACAACGACCGGACCGGAAATCATAAAGCTGACCAAGTCATTAAAAAAAGGTCGCTCTTTATGAACCGCGTAAAAGCCTTCCGCCTGTTCTTTAGTCAGTTGAAGCATTTTGCAAGCCACAATTCTCAGTCCGTTTTTTTCAAAACGGGAAATAATTTCACCAATGACATTTTTTGCTACGGCATCAGGTTTAATAATCGAGAACGTACGTTCAATAGCCATTTTTATCTTTCTCCAAATATTTTTGATTAAAAATTTATAAAAGTTTTGTACAACTATTCTGCGTTGTAAGCACTGAGCGTATTCAAAAGATTAGATACCTGAATATACTATTTAGCTACCTGCGTTTTTTATTTAAACGACGTATGCAGAACAGTTGCGTGTTGAAATTTATTTTCTATTACGGCAGATGATCCAAGTCAGCGCCTTCTTTTTCAGGAATCATCAAATCTTCCTTGCTGATTCCCAAAGCCAATACAACCGGACTGGCTACATAGATTGATGAATAAGTTCCGATACCCACGCCAATCAGCAAGGCAATAGCAAAGTTATGAATAATCTCGCCGCCCAAAGCTGCTAATGCCACCAGTACCAAAGCAGTTGTGATAGATGTCATCAGGGTCCGGCTCAGTGTCTGATTCAGAGATATATTCATGATTTTTTCAGAAGTCCCCTTTCTCATTTTACGAAAATTCTCTCTGATTCTGTCATAGACAACGATGGTATCATTCAGTGAATAACCTATTACCGCCAGAATCGCCGCCAGTACCGTCAGGTCAAACTCCAGAGCAAATACAGAAAAGAAACCCAGGGTAATGATGACATCATGAATCAATGCTGCCACTGAACCCAGTGAAAACTTATATTCAAAGCGCCAGGCTACATAAATCAAAATACCAAATACCGAATACAGCAGCGCCAGTCCGCCATCTTCCGCCAGCTCTTCACCAACCTGTGGCCCCACAAACTCAACCCGTCTGAGTTCGGCAGGCTCCGCCGCGCCATTGTTAATCGTCTCCAGCACTTTGTTACTCAGTTCGGCATCACTCAGTTCATCTTCCGGCTTGATGCGAATCAATACATCTTTAGTGGAGCCGAAATGTTGCACAGTGGCGTCATTAAATCCCGCCTGATCCAGCGCCTTGCGGATAACAGCCAGATCTGCCGGATGCTGATAACCGACTTCAACCAGCGTTCCACCGGTAAAATCAATACCCAGTTTCAAACCGTTCATCGCCAGTGAAGCAATGGATATAATCAATAAAAGACTGGAAAAAACCAGTGCCAATTGACGCTTTCCTAAAAAATCGATTTCTTGTTTAAACATTTTTATATTCTTTATCTACGTCTTTAAATTGACAGCTTTTCAATGCGCCGCCCACCATAAATCCAGTTTATAACCATTCGGGTACCCAGTATGGCGGTAAACATGGAGGTTAAAATACCGATAGACAGCGTCACTGCAAAACCTTTAATCGGGCCGGTGCCAAAACCAAACAACACCAGCGCCACCAGTAAGGTTGTAATATTGGCATCCAGAATGGTGACAAAGGCTTTTTCATAACCGATAAAAATGCTCGGTTGCGGACTGTTACCCAGTTTAAGCTCTTCTTTGATTCGTTCAAAAATCAACACATTGGCGTCCACGGCCATCCCCACTGTCAACACAATCCCGGCAATACCCGGTAATGTCAATGTAGCCTGCAACATGGATAGTAAAGCGATAATCAAAACCAGGTTGAATGCCAGCGCCAGATTGGCAACCAATCCAAAAACCTTATAGTAAACGGCCATAAATACCAGCACCAGAACAAAGCCAACCACGACCGAAATCAGGCCTTTATCAATATTATCCTGTCCCAGGCTGGGCCCTACGGTGCGCTCTTCAACAATATCAACCGGCGCCGCCAATGCTCCGGCTCTTAATAACAAGGCCAGGTTGCGGGCTTCCTGCGGGCTATCCAGCCCTGTCGTCTGAAAACGCTTGCTAAAGGCATCACGAATAGTGGCGATACTGATAACTTTTTCAACCTTCTCTTTATGTCTGACTTTTTTGCCATTAACCACCCGGGTCCGGCTCTTGTATTCAATAAAGACAACAGCCATCGGCTTGCCAATGTTTTTACGGGTAAAACGGCCCATTTTTTTGGCGCCGATGCCATTCAAGGTGATAAATACGGCGGCCTGACCATTCTGATCCAGACCTGAAGATGCATCCACAATCTGGTCTCCGGTAACAATCACCCGTCTTTTCAACAGAACTGGCGCGCCATTTTTTTCATGATAAAGCCGGCTGCCAACAGGTACACGACCAGCCAGAGCCTGCTGCACATCATGTTCGGTATCAACCAGGCGATACTCCAGAGTTGCGGTTGTCCCTAAAATTTCCTTGGCCCGGGTGGTGTCCTGAACCCCCGGCAATTGCACGACGATACGATTATCACCCTGCTGCTGAATAATCGGCTCTGCCACCCCGATTTCATTCACCCGGTTGCGCAAGGTAGTCATATTCTGATCCAGCGCAAATTTTTTGATTTCTTTTTTCTCTTGCTCAGAAAGGCTGACCAGAACGGTTGTCGGGTCATCAGATTCAGTCACCTGCAGATTACGAAATTCCTTGTTCAGCAAAGCCAGTAATGCATTTTTATCTTCCGGCTTTTTCAATACGATTTTGATGTTTCCTTTTTCCTTGGAAACCGACCGATAACGAATTTTTGCTGCCCGCAAAGCCGAGCGAATATCATTATTATAACGTTCTTCAGCCTGTCTGATGGCGGCATCCATATCCACTTCCAGCAGAAAGTGTACCCCGCCGCGCAAATCCAGCCCCAAGTACATCGGTTTGGCACCCAATGCCCTGAGCCAGCCCGGTGTTGCCGGTGCCAGATTCAAAGCAACAGTGACATCATCTCCCAGCTTTTCCCTGAGAAGCTCCGCTGCCCGCATTTGTGTATCGGTTTTGTTGAAGCGAACCAGCAGCCGGCCTTTGGACTCTTCAATCGCTTTTGGTTTTAGTCCTTCCTGATTCAGCAACGCAGTAATTTTTTCAATTTCACTTTGTTCCAGTGAGGAAGTCGGGCCGGATGATATTTGTACTGCCGGGTCGTTACCATAAAGATTAGGCAAAGCATAAATAATCCCGACCACTAATACGACCAGAACCAAAATGTTTTTCCATACAGGGAAATGGTTTTGCATGTTTATTCCATCAATCTACTTATTATGTGTATCGTTTCATAAGCGCTCATTTGTTTTCGATACACGCTTGATTTACAAAGCAAACCCGACCGACATAAAACCCGCCGGGATTGTTTAACCGGATACTCAGGATCGGGTTTTTTTCTGTAAGGTCTTATAGGTGCCTTTTGGCATCATATTGGCAATGGCATGACGCTGAACCATGATAAAAGTATTATCCGCCACTTCCAGTTTGACAAAGTTTTCATCCAAATCCGCCACTTTTCCAATAATACCGCCGCTGGTAGCCACTTCGTGCCCCTTGCTCAGTGCGGCCAGCATTTCTTTCTGTTCTTTATTACGTTTTGACTGGGGACGAATGAATAAAAAATAGAAAAAAATCAGAATACCCAGCGGGAACAACATTCCTTCAAATCCAGGTTGCTGAACTGCGGGACCGGCTTCTGCAATGGCATCAGAAATAAAAAAACTCATCGTAATCCTCTAGTGTTATCGTTATTGGTTGGTTACAGCTCACTTCTTGGCTGGAAAGGTGAGTTGTTTCATTTATTGTAACTACTCAGCGTATTTAGGTTTTTAATATCAGTCACTTACTCCAGAAGACGCCGTAAATACATTCATGTAGGCTTGAATGTGACATCCTTGTCACATACACTTCTTCCGTAAGCAACTGATATTAAATGGCATTTATTTTTTTAAAGTACGCTGAGCAGTTACCCTTTATTTATAGTTTCCATTAAGCATGGAAAAATCGGCTTATTATGCCACAGTCGGTACACTTTTGCCTCGTTGCTGATAAAAATCAGCCACAAATTCATCTAATTTGTTTGCCGAGACAGCATCGCGCATGTCCTGCATCAATTGCAGATAATAATATAAATTATGAATGGTATTCAGCCTTGCCCCCAGCATTTCCCGGCATTTATCCAGATGTCTCAGATATGAACGCGAATAATGGCGACAGGTATAACAACCGCATTCCTCGTCCAGCGGACCGGTATCAAACTGATACTGACTGTTGCGAATTTTAATCACTCCCTGCCGGGTAAATAAATGTCCGTTGCGCGCATTTCGGGTCGGCATCACACAATCAAACATATCAATGCCTCTGCGTACCGCTTCTACCAAATCCTCCGGCGTTCCGACCCCCATCAGATAACGTGGTTTATCGACCGGCATTTTGGCGTGCAAACCATCCAGCGTCGCCATCATTTCCTCTTTCGGCTCACCGACCGAAAGCCCGCCAATCGCATAACCATCAAAGCCAATATCGGTCAGCCCGGCGATTGATTCCTGGCGCAAATGATCATACATTCCACCCTGCACGATGCCAAACAGGGCAGATTCATTATCCCCGTGGGCCTGCTTGCTGCGTTTTGCCCAGCGCAGTGACAGCCGCATGGAATCGGCCGCTTCCTGCTCAGTGGCCGGATAAGGCGTGCATTCATCAAAAATCATGACGATATCTGAACCTAAATCACGCTGTACCTGCATGGATTCTTCCGGCCCCATAAAAATAGGGCTGCCATTTATAGGTGATTTAAACGTCACACCTTCCTCGGTAATCTTACGCAATGCCCCCAGGCTGAACACCTGAAAGCCCCCGGAATCAGTCAGAATCGGTTTTTGCCATTGCATAAAATCATGCAAATCGCCATGCGCGCGCATCACCTCCATGCCAGGTCTGAGCATTAAATGAAAAGTATTTCCCAGAATAATCTGTGCGCCCATCCCTTCAAGCTCGTCCGGCGTCATGGCTTTAACCGTGCCATAAGTCCCCACCGGCATAAAAACCGGCGTTTCAATAACGCCACGGGCAAAAGTCAGCCGTCCACGGCGGGCATGGCCATCGGTATTCAGTAATTCAAATTGCATGTTTTTGGATTATAAAAGATTTACAGGACAAGCGGCTATCAATCATCCCCCAAGCCAGCTTTTTCGGTAAGTGATTTGGGTAATTTTTTTTTGACTTTAACGCCCAACTCTTCAAAACTGCTGGCCTGACGCACCAGATTACCTCGCCCGGTCGTCAGTTTGTTCATCGCATCATCATAGGTTTTATTCACGGTTGCCAATTGATTTCCCAGCTTTTCCAGGTCTTCAACAAAACCGCGTATCTTGTCATACAGGCTACCTGCTTTATCGGCGATAATACGAGCATTTTCATTCTGCTGTTCATAACGCCAGATATTCTGGATGGTACGCAAGGTCGCCAGCAAAGTGGTCGGCGTCACCACTACAATTTTATGCTCAAAGGCATCATTAAACAGCTTTTCATCGGCCTGAAAAGCCGCCATAAAGGCCGCCTCAATCGGCATGAACAATAACACAAAATCCAGTGAGCGCAGACCTTTCAGACTGGAATAATCCTTATCACTCAACAACTTGATATGATTTCTAACCGATTCCACATGAGCCTTTAATGCAAGCGCCCTTTCCTGCTCGTCTTCAGAAGAACAATATTGCTCATAAGCAATTAACGAAACCTTTGAATCAATAACCACATCCTTTTCTTCCGGCAGCCTGATAATGACATCGGGCTTGAACAGCTTATTGTCCTCATCCCTGAATGCACCCTGGGTTTCATATTCAATCCCTTTACGCAGCCCGGACTGTTCCAGCACTTTTTCCAGAATCATTTCGCCCCAGTTACCCTGGACCTTTTTATCCCCTTTCAATGCCCGGGTTAAATTCAGGGCCTCCTGATTCATTTTAGCGGTATCGCGCCTTAACTGAACAATTTCTTCGCGCAATGACACCCGGTCCTTACTTTCGTTATCGTAAAGCGTTTCCAGCCGGGCTTTAAAATCGCCAAACTGTTGTTTCAGCGGCGTTAGCAAATGCTCGATACTGTTTTGGTTTTGTTCGGAAAACTGCTTGCTGCGCTCTTCAAAAATCCGATGAGCCAGGTTTTCAAATTGATTTTTCAATTGCTGCTCGGCAGCCTGCAATAACTGAATTTTTTCCTGATGATTTTTTTCCTGCTCCTGCAGACGGGTTTTCAGCCGGGCATTCTCCGTCTGACTGTCCAGCAAACTGGCTCGCATCGCTTCAATACCCTGTTCATTATCCTGATATTGCCGCAATTTTTGCTCTGCCAGTGCTTGCTTAACCGACAATGCCTGCACTTCCTGCTGTCGCTCCAGCAAAGTCTGCTCAAGTTCCGCCTGTTTTTTTCGATATTGTTTCAGCGGCCGGCCAAAAACCAGCCAGGCCAGCATAAACCCCAGCCCTGCGGCCAGTCCGTAGGGCCAGAAATATTGAAGGTTTTCCATCTATAGCGACTTAAACACTCGTCCGGCCGCATCCAGCGTCTGCTCAATCACATCATCATCGTGCGCCGCCGAGACAAACCCGGCTTCAAAAGCGGAAGGCGCCAGATACACACCTTCATCCAGCATGGCATGAAAAAACTGCTTAAAGCGCTCCTGATTACATTGCATCACCTGGGCAAACCGGCTGATTTTTTCTTCTTCAGTAAAAAACAAACCAAACATGCCGCCAACCTGATTACTGCTTAATGCCACACCTGCCTGCTCAGCCCGCTGACGAATACCGGTCACCAACTTTTCCGTCTGCGTCGTCAACTGCTGATAAAAACCCGGCCTGGAAACTAATTCTAGTGTTTTCAGACCCGCCGCCATAGCCACAGGATTTCCAGACAAAGTCCCCGCCTGATAGACAGGGCCGACCGGCGCCAGATATTCCATAATGTCCTTCCGGCCACCAAAAGCCCCGACCGGCATTCCCCCGCCAATCACTTTCCCTAGCGT
Organism: uncultured Methylomarinum sp.; assembly: GCA_964385115.1. Taxonomy (GTDB): domain Bacteria; phylum Pseudomonadota; class Gammaproteobacteria; order Methylococcales; family Methylomonadaceae; genus Methylomarinum. The sequence goes on along the minus strand of CAYLNS010000064.1, from coordinate 1,737 downwards.
AGTTAAATCCGGTATCACATCGAACAAGCCCTGAGCGCTGTTTAAGCCCACCCGAAACCCGGTCATCACTTCATCAAAAATCAGCACACTGCCATACTGATTACAGACATCCCGTAAAGTCTGCAAAAAACCTTCTTCAGGCGGAATACAGTTCATATTTCCCGCCACCGGCTCAACAATCACACAGGCAATCTGTTCACCCAGCTCGGCAAATGCTGCCTTCACCGAATCGCTGTCGTTATACACCAGCGTTATCGTATCCGCAGCCACAGCCGCCGGCACCCCCGGTGAACTGGGTACACCCAGTGTCAATGCGCCGGAACCGGCCTTGACCAGCAAGGCATCGGAATGGCCATGGTAACACCCTTCAAATTTTACAATCTTGTCACGCCCAGTAAATCCCCTTGCCAGACGCAAGGCGCTCATGGTCGCCTCGGTGCCGGAACTGACCATGCGCACCTGCTCAACGGAAGGCACCAGTTCACAAACCTTTTCCGCCATGCGCGTTTCAATTTCTGTCGGCGCACCAAAACTCAGCCCCTTTTCAGCCGCCTGTTTGACCTCGGCAATCACCTCAGCATGAGCATGACCTAAAATCATCGGCCCCCAGGAACCAACGTAGTCAATATAGCGCCTGCCTTCGCTATCGATAATATACGGCCCTTCAGCGCGTTCGACATAAACCGGCGTACCCCCCACACCATTAAAAGCACGCACTGGCGAATTGACGCCGCCCGGAATAACTTTTCTGGCCTTCTCAAATAAATCTTTTGCTTGTGTCATAAATAACCGAATATTTTAATTTTTAGCTTTTATTTCCAAAACCTGCTGTACAGACAATTCTAGCATTTCGGCCACGGCTTCCGGGCTGTGTTTTTTCAGTAAGCGCATGACCAGCATAGCAATGCCTTTTTCCACACCTTCCTCTCGCCCCTTTTCCATGCCTTTTTCCATGCCTTCCTCCATCCCCAATTCATAAGATGGCAGGTTTTCAAGCTTTACCTGAGTAATCATTTGCTTTGCCTCTTTAATAAATTCTTTTAGATTACGGTTATCTGATAAAATTTCCATCATATAGAAATATTCCCGAAACCGTTTGGGTTGCCCTTCAAGTTTACTGTATAAACGGCTGACAATTTCAGAAACAGCCTGCCGTTCCGGAGTATCTTTAAAATCACCCAAAATCGACAATACAATGGCATCCGGACTGTCGTGATCCAGCAAATGCCGGTAATCAATCTGATGCATATCAATAATCCGGTAATAATACTGTAAAAACCCCGTATCAACGCTATCAGCCATCGACAACCCGGACTTGCCGATATAAATCAGATACTGTTTGACCGGCAGCTCACCATATTGAAAAGCAATATCCGTATAATAGCGCAGCATGCGTAACGGCATACGAGAGTCATTATTATTTTGAATCTCTACATGCAGAATAAATGACTGCTCTTGCTGCGTCACCCTGGCCAACAAATCCGCACGCCGCTCTTCCACCCGCTGCTGCTCCGATGAAAGCAACTCCAATTCATCATAAGCGACATCCAGACCCAGCACATAAACAGCTAAATCAACGGCAATGCGTTTGATGAGCTGCTTGCTGATGACATCTTTTTGTCCCATCCGCTATTCAGAGTCCAATCGTCGGGTTAGTCAGGTTTTTCCAATATCAACGCTTTCCAAACAGCTTCGGGCCTTTTGGATGAGATTTTTCCTGCAGACAGTGATAGGCGG
>CAYLNS010000063.1:0-12256 GCA_964385115.1 uncultured Methylomarinum sp. | reverse complement strand
CTTTTCATCTGCCATGTTTCTTTCCAAATGAATTCTTTTCCATCCCCTGTCGGGCTGCAGTCGCCAGTTTAGGCCGGACTTTGCTCACCCTGCCAACCGGAATCAATTTATAACAACGCTTGATGGCTTTAAAACCATAAGCCATTGAAAATAAAGCCTGCCGGTTCAGGCCAAAGCCACCCGGCCTGATAGTAAAGCTATCGACACCAAACTCAACCGTATTACTCACTTCAAAATTCATCAATTTCAGCCAGTCAGAAATCCGCCGCCTGCTGATAAAATGGCTCGCCCAGGAATCTGCAAGCTTGATATCAAGCAGATACTGATAGCGCACACTCAAACTTAAGGGGTTAAAATTCAGAACAATCAATTCACCGCCCGGCTTCAATACCCTGTCAATTTCCCGCATGGTGTAAAAACGCTGGGCATCAAATTCCAACAGATGGGGCACAATAACAAGATCTACCGATGCCGTCTGTACCGGCAAAAGATAAGCTTTACCATACACTCTAAGTGCATTTTGACACCCAAGCCCGTCAACATCGACTATGGAGTAATTTTGATATAAGGAATAATCGACAAAGCTTTCTTCCCATCCCAGCCCGCCTATTTGTAAAATCCATTGTTTACAACTGACAGTGATTGACTTTTTAAGATACTGACCTTCCATGGTCTGTAATAATTTACCTCTGGGTGCCTGATATAAATCAAACAGAAAGCTTCTTTTCATGATGTTAAACAATAGTTAAACACAATTCCTTGTGTTTCGAAAAAACAGTTCTGTTTGACATCTTACTGCTGAAAAAATTCCTACCGCCTTTTGCCTTTATCACTCCCCTGAAAACACTCAACTTCGGGTACTTGCCACTACTTTTTCCAGCTCATCCTGGCTGACATGACGCACATCCTTACCTTTAACCATATAAATCGCATGTTCACAGATGTTGCAAGCATGATCACCAATCCGTTCCAATGCTCTGGCTATCCACAGAATATCCAGAGTACGGGTAATATGCCGGGGATCTTCCATCATCCGGGTAATCAACTGCCTGACAATACTGGCATATTCCTGATCCACCTTATGATCCTTATTGGTTATTTTGACCACATCTCTGACATCCAGTCTTGCCAACACATCCAGCGAATCATGCAACATTTCCCTGACCAGTTCTACCAAATGCTGAATTTCATGAAATTCCTCATGAAAATATTCATGATTTTCAATTCGGATGCTCATCTTTGCAATTCTGGCAGCCTCATCCCCTACCCGCTCCAGGTCGGTAATAATCTTCAGTGTTGAAATCAGCAAACGCAGGTCAAATGCAGCCGGCTGGCGCTTGGCTAGAATCTCGGTGCATTCCATATCAATTTCAATTTCCAGGCTATTGACCAGCTCATCCTGCTGAATAACTTTTTCCGCCAAATCCATATCGCAGCGCAAAAAAGCCTGCACAGCCAATTCTATTTGCTGCTCAACCACCCCGCCCATGGTCAGGACTTTGTTACGAATATCTTCCAGTTCCTGATTAAACTGGTGCGAAATATGTTGTCCGATTTTTTGATTATCCATTGTTCTGCCTTGTTAGCCGTATCTGCCAGTAATATAATCTTCAGTCTGCTGTTTTTCTGGATTGGTAAATAAATGATTGGTTTCACCAAATTCGATTAAATCGCCCATATACATGAAAGCAGTATAATCGGAAACCCGGGCAGCCTGTTGCATATTGTGTGTCACAATAACAATAGTATACTTTTCTTTTAATTCATGAATTAATTCTTCAATCTTTAATGTGGAAATAGGGTCTAAGGCTGACGCTGGCTCATCCAGCAGCATGACTTCCGGCTCAATGGCAATAGCCCGGGCTATCACTAACCTTTGCTGCTGCCCTCCTGACATTCCCAGGGCATTTTCATTCAGGCGGTCTTTAACTTCATCCCACAACGCGGCTCCACGCAGTGATTTTTCAACTACTTCGTCCAGGGTTCGCCGGTCATTAATCCCCTGAATTCTTAAACCATAAGCCACATTTTCATAGATTGATTTCGGAAAAGGGTTAGGTTTTTGAAACACCATTCCTACCTTGCGACGCAAATCAGCCACATTCACCGATTTGTCATAAATATTTTCACCTTCCAATAAAATTTTTCCTTCAATCCTGACCGAATCAATCAAATCATTCATTCGGTTGATACTGCGCAACAAGGTGGATTTTCCGCAGCCACTGGGCCCGATAAAAGCAGTCACCTTCTTGTGAGGAATATCCATATTAATCTTGTGCAAGGCCTGTTTTTCCCCGTAAAACAGATTCAAGTCTTCAATCTTAAGACAAGGGGGCAGAGATTCATCATGTTGATGCTCTTTTCGCTCAGCCGTTTCCTGCATCAGCGCATTAATATCAATTGCATGTGTTCTAGCTGTTTCTGTCGTCATAATTCTGGTCTTTTAGTGTGTTTACGCCATTATTCTTGAAGTTTTCAGTAAGAGCATCAATCATGCTTTTACTCTTAATTTTCCAAGGCCTTGTATTTTTCACGCAAATGATTACGGACATTAATGGCAAACAGATTCAAGCCAATAATAACCATTACCAATAATAGTGAAGTCGCATAAACCAAAGGCCTGGCCGCCTCCACATTAGGACTCTGGAAGCCTACATCATAAATATGAAATCCCAGATGCATAAATTTTCTGTCCAGGTGCAGGAAAGGGAAATTGCCATCTACCGGCAAAGTCGGCGCCAGCTTGACTACGCCCACCAGCATCAGCGGCGCCACTTCCCCGGCGGCGCGGGCCACTGCCAGAATCAATCCGGTCATCATTGCCGGGCTGGCCATCGGCAACACTGTTCGCCATAAAGTTTCCGCCTTGGTTGCGCCTAAAGCCAGACTCCCTTCCCTAATAGATTTAGGAATCCGGGACAAGCCTTCTTCTGTCGAAACAATCACCACAGGCAATGTTAACAATGCCAATGTCAATGATGCCCATAACAGACCCGGTGTACCAAATACCGGCGCAGGTGCCGCTTCAGGGAAAAACAGGCGGTCAATATTACCCCCCAGGATATAAACAAAAAAGCCCAGTCCGAAGACACCATATACAATCGAAGGTACACCCGCCAGGTTGTTAACTGCGATTCGTATGACCCGGGTAATCATTCCCTGCTTGGCATATTCCCGCATATAAACTGCCGCAATCACACCAAAAGGTGTCACCAGAACCGCCATCAGCAGAACCATCATTACGGTACCAAAAATGGCCGGAAAAATACCGCCTTCAGTATTGGCCTCACGCGGGTCTTCAGTAACAAATGCAATAAACTGCTTGCCATATTCCCAGGATTTTTCAAAAACATTCATGGCATTGGGCAAAATCAGCTCGACTACTTTTTTCAGAGGAATTTCCACTTCTTGTCCCGATGCGGTAGCAGCAACCAGAGAATCACGTCCGATTTTCTGATTTAATTCCAATAATTGTTTCTGAAAGATTTTATATTGTTTATCAAGCTCGGCTCGTTGTTCGGCAATATCTTTTTTGGCCTGCTCTGTCCATTCCCCTTCAAGCTCAAGTTTTCTCTGCTTTAACCGCAAACGCTCCAGCTTATAGTTTATAGAACCGATTTCATTTTTTTGTAAATGCTCTATCTGATCAAACAGCTCTCGGGCATAATCAATTCTCGGCTGAATCGCTTCGTAGGCTTTTTTACCTTCGGCAATGACCTTACCTTTTTCCTTGACAGCCTTTAACCAGCCATAAAAATTACCCCATTCACGACGCTCTATTTTTATCAGGTCTTCCGGATAATCCGTATGCTGAATATATTGGGCATCAATCCAGACAAAGTCCTGCCCGGTTATATCACGATTGCCTGTTTTAATCAGGCGCTGCTCCAGATGATCCGCACCGTTTAATACAGTGTATCCAGCATCTTTTGCTTGTGCCGCCGTCAAAATACGTGTCTCAACCCATTCCCCGACAATATTCTTCTGCCCATTGGCATCTTTATAATCGTAATCAACAATATCCGCCGGCCAGAAATGACCCAGCCCCCGGACTGCAATTAACACCAACAAGCCAATAACCATAATCAGACTGGTACTGACAGCCGCTGCATTCAGCCATACCCAGGGGGTTCCACTTTTAAACCATGTTTTAATCATAACGAACTGTATTTCTTACGAAGATTCTGACGAACAACTTCCGCCAGTGTGTTAAAAACAAAGGTGAAAACAAACAATACTAATGCCGCCAAAAACAATACCCGATAATGCGTACTGTTCACTTCAGCTTCCGGCATCTCCACGGCAATATTGGCCGCCAGGGTCCGCATCCCCTGAAAAATACTCAAATCCATCACCGGTGTATTTCCCGTTGCCATCAAAACAATCATGGTTTCGCCAACAGCACGACCCAGACCAATCATAACTGCCGAAAAAATACCCGGACTGGCGGTTAATAACACCACCCGAATCATGGTTTGCCAGGGCGTCGCACCCAAAGCCAGGGAACCGATAGTCAAATGTTTGGGCACACTGAAAATTGCATCTTCGGCGATTGAAAAAATAGTTGGAATAACAGCAAAACCCATGGCAATACCGACCACCAATGCATTTCGCTGGTCATAACCCACACCTAATTCCGCTTTCAACCAGTGTTTTATGTCACCCCCAAAAAATAATGCTTCCAGTCCGGGGCTTATTAAAAATGCCAGCCAGGTTGCTAAAATGATGACGGGAATCAAAATGGCCGCATCCCAGCCTTCCGGAATTTTATGCTGTATCTGTTTGGGTACAAACTGCCAAAACCAGGCAAAAACGATGACAGCCAATGGCACTATCATCAACACCGAAAATATAGCCAGCAAATGCAATTCAACAAAAGGGGCCAGCCATAAGCCGGCTAAAAAACCCAAAATAACGGTCGGCAGGGCTTCCATAATTTCAATGCTGGGCTTGACCAGTTTACGCATTTGCGGCGCCATAAAATAAGCCGTGTAGACTGCACCCATCAAAGCCAGCGGTACAGCAATCATCATCGCATACAAGGCAGCCTTTAAGGTTCCAAATACCAATGGCGTCAGACTGTACTTCGGCTCAAAATCATTACTGGAAGAAGATGATTGCCAGATATACTCGGGTTTTGGATAACTTTCGTACCAGACTTTCTTCCAAATCGAAGTCCAGGATACTTCGGGATGTTCATTTTCAACATGCCAGAAATGAATTTTGCCATCCTGATCCTGTAATAAAAACGCATTAGCCCGCGGTGAGAGTGTTAACGAAACAGGCGCCGAAGACACCACTTTTTCCTTGATTAGTTCCCGCTCAGCCGTGGTATGGTAAATCGCAATCATACCGCTGGCATCGGTTACTATCAGACCTTTTCGGCGCTGCTCAGGGCTAATCTCGACAATAGGCAGATTTGAAACTTTAAACGCCCTGATTCTTTCATAACTCATCTGGTTATTGTCGCCACGCACCTCTGTCCATTGTGATAGCAATCCACTCGAATCACCTATCATCAGCGACAACTCACCTGTCAAAAACTCAACCGCAGTGACCGAAACACCTTGCTCAACCACTCTGACCTGGTGAATAACAACAGGATTTTCCTTATTAGCTACATTAACAACCGTCAAATCGCCCAGACGACTCAATAAATACAGATTCCGCTGCTCCTTATCCAATAAAAGGTACGCTACATTACTGGCGGGTAAATCCAGCACCGTATCTGTTCGCTCAAAACTGGCATCATCCCCTAAAAAAGACTCTTCTTTAATAAAATGACTTAATACAATCCGACCATCCTGGGTTTTGGCAACCAGAGTGGATTCATCTTCTGAAAGCCTGCCCGTCACTAATTCCAGCGGCTCTCCATCAGGGTCCAATAGCAGCGGCTGTTTTCCAAGCGGGTAAACCAGCCCAGGCGTAATCAGCCTGACATCATCAGGATAAGTCACTTTATAATGCTGTTTGACGACAATCACTTTACCATCTGACAAGCCATAAAAAGCCACACCCTTATCCAACCGCCCATGCGCAAAAGCGGTAATCGTCTCAGACTCTGTTACCGGAATGCTGAAATCTTTTATCACCTTGCCATTGGCAACATTAAAAAAAACAGCTTTACCCTGATCGGTAAAACGCACAGCAATTTCATTCTGCTCCTCCATGGCCAAAAATACGGTTTTTCCGGCTGCTGACTCGGGTACGGGATATTCACTAACGGCATTGGCTTTGGCAGGAACAAAAATAGGATAAACCACATAGAGCAAATAAAAGAAAATCAGCACAATGGCAACAATGACTCCCAGGCCTCCCGCGACCACACCATATCCGGTTAGTTTATCCTTCAGCAAACGCCACTTCTGATAGGCTGGGCTAATTTGCGATTGCCTTAATGATTGTTCTTGCTTCTGAATCACGTCTGTCATCACTTTCTTCTGCTAATAAACAAAAAAACAGGCTTGAAATAATTCCAAGCCTGTTTACACCGGACAATAAACTCTTGAGGGGGAGAAATCCCGGTGTGTTACATATCCCTTGCCAGCAATCCCTTGCCGGATAATCCCTGAAATAGTCCGTAAGTTACTGAATAGTTGCTAATACTTTTTCAACTACTTTAGCGGGCAATGGAATATACCCATCTTTAATCACAACCTGCTGGCCAGTTTTGGACAGAACCATTTTGATAAACTCACCTTCCAAAGGAGGCAATGGCTTGTTAGGTTGTTTGTTGACATAAATATACAAGAAACGAGCTAACGGGTATTTACCGGAAACTGCATTTTCCGGTGTTGCTTCAATAAATTCGCCACCCTGTTTTTTAGCCAGTGGAACCGCCTTTACGCCAGAGGTTTTATAACCGATACCTGAGTACCCGATACCATTCAAAGAAGATGTCACTGATTGTACAACTGAAGCAGAACCAGGCTGCTCATTAACATTGTTTTTGTAATCACCTTTACATAAGGCTTTTTTCTTGAAATAGCCATAAGTACCTGACACCGAATTACGACCATACAATTGGATAGGACGGTCTTTCCAGGCGCCTTCCAGACCAACCTGCCCCCAATTGGTAATATCTTCTGGATAACCACATTTACGGGTTGATGAAAAAATGGCGTCCACTTGAGGAATACTTAAGCCTTTGACAGGATTGTCTTTATTAACATAAACCGCCAGGGCATCAATGGCTACCGGGATTGCAGTAGGCTTGTAGCCGTATTTCTTTTCAAAGGCATCCCGCTCTTTATCCTTCATCTTACGACTCATCGGTCCCAGATTTGATGTGCCTTCCGTTAATGCAGGAGGCGCTGTCGAAGAACCCGCAGCCTGAATCTGGATATTAACGTTTGGATAAAGCCTTTTATATTCTTCCGCCCACAGCGTCATCAGATTAGCCAGTGTATCGGAACCGACACTGGATAAATTTCCCGCAACGCCACTGGCTTTATGATATTCAGGAATACCTTCATCGACTGTTTGCACAGCCGCTGCCGAGCTGCTTACCAGCATTGCTGAAGCAAAACCAAAACCCGCTATTACAGACTTAATTTGAAAAGGAATTTTCATTTTTTTCCTCATTTCCTGTTTAATAATTAAAATCAAAACTGTTGTTTATCAGTGCCGTCATCCTAGCTTTTAAATATGACAACAAAATGACAACCGACGCTTTATTTATCTTTCTGCACTTCTTTTTCTTTCTTTTTATGGGCAAACCCCGCGCCTTTCTTGGTTTTCATTTCCAAACCCAGGCTTTCAATAATCGCCCGATAGTCCTGTCCCGATTGATGCATCACCGCAAAGCATTTTGCAACAACAGCAATCGTATTTGGCACTTTTCCCTTTTTTTTATAAGCCTGTATATTTTTTTCACTGACTTTAATAAGCTGGCTGAATTTTGGTACGCTGATTTCAGCGTCCAGTAATAACTTCTTGAATTCTATAAAGGTCATAATGCTCTCTTATTTATAATTTTCTTAAATCCCTATTGATTTATCAAAATGCATCCCGTAAAATCTCTATAACTTATTACTAAAGGTAAGTTATTCATTAATTTCAAAGGTATTATTATGTCAAAATCATTAAAAAAGAAAGCCATCAAAAAAGTAGCCAAAAAAATCACTAAAAAAGCAGTCGCAAAAAAAGTTGTTGCCAAAAAGAACGCTAAATCCGTTCTGAAAAAAGTCACTAAAGCAGCCTTAAAAAAAGCACCCAGCACAAAAAAATCCGCCCGTAAAGTCGCTAAAAAAGCTTTGAAAAAAGCCGCATAAATCCTTTTGCCGGGCTATTTCCTGATAGCCCGGCAGCAGAATGTTTAATTCAATCTACAGTTTAAATTAAATTTTCATCATATTGTCATAATTCCCACGCCCACTTCATGGTAGCATTATAACAGCAAAGGATTTTTCAACTAATTCTTTAGTCAATAGCTTCCACGAGGCAATGTTAAATTGAACCTAAATCTTCAGCATTTCCAGGCAGGCATTCTGTTTGCCCGCTGATTCTTTTAAAAAAATCAGGCACAACACCAGCATGACAACCACCCCATTGCATTATGATCTGAGTGCTAATCTCTCTGCAAAGAAGTTTTTTGCCAAACTCGGCAAAACCACTGTTTTTCAGATAGCTTCCCAACATTATTCCATAAAAACTTTTTACGATAGTTTTGACTGGCGCTTATACAGTGCGCAGATGGTCTGTGAATTTAATCATTCCCAGTCCGACTCTGCAGTCAGTTTGTATGATTATAAAAGTGGAAAATTGCTATCGTCATTATCTTTACAAGATGTGCCTGAATTTTGCGGCCAGTTTCCTGACAGCAAATTTAAATCACTCATCGAAGAACCACTGGAAATGCGGGCATTATTGCCTCTGTGTCAGCTTCCGCATCAAGTCTATCTGATTAATATCCTGAATAAAGATCAAAAAACCGTTGTCAGGCTAAAGCTGGAAGAACATGAAACACTGACGCATAAATTAATCGTATTTCCATTAAAAGGATACGAAAAAGCAGCCAGGAAAATTCAGCAGCAACTGGAAGGTCACCATAAATTAACGCCTTCTGTTTATGCGGCAACTTTTAAAGAAGCGCTTAAATTACAAGGGCGCAAACCAGGTGACTATAGTTCTAAATTAAAACTGAATCTAAAACCGGATATGTCGGCTGAAAAAGCCAGCCGAACTATTTTCAAGCAATTGCTCAAGGATATTAAAGCAAACGAAGCAGGAACCATCGAAGACATTGATACTGAATTCCTGCATGACTTCCGCGTTGCGGTCAGAAGAACCCGCGCCGCATTCAGCCTGTTCAAAAACATTCTGCCGGTATCCATAACCCAGCAATATGCACCGTTTTTTGCCTGGCTGGGACAAATCACCAGCCTGACACGTGACCTGGATGTATATTTATTAAATTATCCAAAATACAAACAGGCTTTACCAGTCACGTTACGCGAGGAAATAACCCCGCTATATCCTTTTTTAAAGAAAAAACAAAAACAGGCACAAAAAGAAATGGCAGCCAAGCTGCAAAGTGACCAGTACAAACAGCAAATTGTCGCCTGGGAACAATACCTGGAATCATCTACGAGCAAAAAATCAAAGCAGAAACATTCGCTGACAACCAAAGAACTGGCCGACCAGCGCATCTGGAAAATGTATCGACGCCTGCTGAAAGAAGGCCGAGCAATTGATGACGACTCTCCTGCAGAAGCCTTGCACGATTTACGCAAGACCGGAAAAAAACTTCGCTACCTGATGGAGTTTTTTCAAAGTCTTTATCCGGAATCAGAAATAAAACAATTAATTAAAGCATTAAAAAACTTCCAGACAGTACTCGGCGACTTTCAGGATTACGAAGTCCAGGAAAATAATATCAAACACTTCAGCGAAGAAATGATGGCGGATGGAGTCGACAGCAATACTATTTTAGCCATGGGGGTACTGGTTCAATATCTGGATACCTTAAAAAATCATGCCCGCAAAGATTTTGCCCATCAATTTGAATTATTTACCCGCAAAGAAAACAATCATCGCTTTAAAAAACTGTTTGCCGAAAAACATCAGGAGAAAAAATCATGACGGTTATTGCCTGTTACAACATCAAAGGCGGTGTCGGCAAAACATCCACAGCCGTCAATCTGGCCTACATTGCTTCCCGTAACCAACTAAAAACCCTGATATGGGACCTTGATCCACAAGGCGCCAGCAGTTTCTATTTTCGCATCAAGCCCAAGGTGAAAGGTGGCAGCAAAGCGCTGATTGCTGGTGACAGGGACCTTGATGGTTTAATTAAAGCGACTGATTTTGAAAATCTTGATTTATTGCCGGCAGATTTTTCTTTTCGGAATCTGGATCTGGTATTGGATTCCCGCAAAAAACCCACCCAGCGTTTAAATAAGTTACTGGCACCTCTGAAAAAAGAATATGATTTGATTTTTTTAGACTGCCCGCCGAATATATCCTTACTATCTGAAGCGGTTTTTACCGCCTCGGATATTTTGCTGTCCCCTATTATTCCAACCACCTTATCACTGCGTACCCTGGAGCAATTAAAAAAATATCTGAAAGATAATAAACTGAAAAAAGTCCGTTTACTGCCGTTTTTTTCCATGGTGGACAGACGCAAAAAAATGCACCGGGATATTATCGCCAACCTGATTGAAGAACATCCTGATATTCTAAAAACCGGTATTCCCTATGCCAGTGATATTGAAAAGATGGGGTTGGAAAGAATGCCGTTAGGCGCTTATGCAGAAAGAAGCCGCTCCCACCAGGCTTACGACAAGCTCTGGCAAGAAATTATCACTACAGGGTAAACTCTATTCCAGCTACACTGCCCCTGTGAGGCTGACAACAAACCGCCCGGCTTTAACCCGGGCGATTTTAGCCTGATTTATTCGCCTTTAAACTTGCTGTTCAATTCTTCCTGAAAATCCTGAGGACACGCAAAAGGCTGGCTAATCTGAAGACTTTTTTCAATCTCCATGACAACACCGGCTTGATGGGCACGTGCATCAATAAACTGCCGGGCCATCTCAATCATATTGGCAATCAAAGATTCCTCCAAATTCATAATGGCGGCGACCTGGGCCTGGGTAAACCCGATATTATTTGTCAGCATCAATGCCCTGCGCCAATTGCGCGGTAATTGGGCCAGCGATTTTTGTAGTTGCTGCTGTTCTTCAATCTCTTGCGTCAGCCCGACATCGCTTGAAACCTCACCGGAAACCGGAATTAAATCCTCCAGCTTTAATACTTCATCAGGCTGATAAAATTCATAAATCTGCGTATCAATATCTTCTTCCGGAATCACTTTTTCCAAGCTGACAGTTTGCCGGCGGATTTTACTTTGCTGGCATTCGCGGTCAAGTATTTCCAACATCAGCTTAAACAGCCAGGCTTTATCATCCATATCCTCGGACTTTTCCTGATTCTTCTCAAAAGCACTGACCAATACTTCATCAACCAGTTCATCCGGCTGAATATCTGCAGGGGTTAAATCCCCCAAAGCCTGTAAATAGGTCACTTCGCGAACAGCAAAATCATGTAATTCATTCAGATACGGATTTATCTGATCAAACCAGGTAGAAGCCTGCTCTACCGTTTCCTGAGCAATGGCTTCACCACTTTCCATTGTGGTTGACAGCAGTTTTCTTTTTAATTGTTGCCGGCGGGCTTTTCGTTTCCACACAGACGTGTTTTTCAAACGGTTTTTATGTTTAAGTGCCTGCCTTTCCAGCTCTTCTATGACCTCAGTAATGACAGGCTGAATTTCATGCCCCTCTTCATCGGCTGAAATCTGCTTCCTGGGAAGATGTAAGGTTGCACCAAAACGGACCAGATTATGTTTGCTATTTTTTTCAACTGTCCCACGAATGCAGCTGTCAGCATTCAGCAAAGAACTTATCTTGCTCTCCAGAACTGAAATTTTCTCGTTAATCAGTCGCTTGCACTCTTTTTTTTCCTGTTTATCCAGACCTTTATAGGCTATTTGTATTTTCATAGTATTCCCTTGATGGTTAATTTTGCGTTATATCAGTTTTTATCCAGCACCTCTTGAATACCTCGTCATTGATGGCGAGGATGAAGAGGTGCAATATTTTCTTAAAGAAAACCTTGCTCTTTACCCAGCTCATCTTATCCAGCCCAACACTGATGTTTTAGGATGATGGGCTGGGTTCAGTGCGAGGTGCTGGATTTATCCTGATAATTTAATGGTGACCATTTTGTATCTTTTCAAGCCGCAAGGATA
>CAYLNS010000062.1:8457-12260 GCA_964385115.1 uncultured Methylomarinum sp. | reverse complement strand
AATACTCCGGGTTTATATACACTATTTTGATTCGGCTTTTGCCGCTTCCAGTGCTTCCTGCAGCTTCTTCTCATCTTCATGAGTCAGGGAAGTATGTATAATCTTACCGCCCGTTCCTTTCAATTCATCCAGTAATTTATCCAGAACAACTTTACGCGCCAGGATAAACAATGCCGACTTGCCCTCTTCCAGGTTCGCAGCCAATTCCTTCATAAAATCATCATTAATACCGACATCAGACAAAGCACCGGCAACAGCCCCTGAAGTGCCACCCACCAGAAGCCCCATCAACGGATTTAAAAATAACAAACCAATCAACAGTCCCCAGAAACTTCCTTCTACCGCACCAATGGCTGTAGGCGAGTACATCTGTCTCAGTTTGATTTTTCCATCTTTACCTTTTACGGCAACCACAGCATCTTCCAAATCGATAAGATACTCCTGCTGCATTTTCAATAATTTCAGTCTGACTTCTTCAGCCTGATAAACATCATCATAGGTCACTACAATTAATTCTGACATATCATTTCCCCTTAAATTAAAAAAAGTAATTCTCAAATAATCCAATAGATTTATAAAACCTCAAGGACACCCAGGTTATGGGGGGCAATGATAAAAAAACAAGCGGGCATAAAAAAAGCCCTTGAAAACCCAAGAGCTTTTTTGTTGCCAACTGCAATAATATTGTTATTGCGGTTGCACGTTGGTTGCCGTTAAACCTTTCGGCCCCGTTTCAATATCAAACTCAACCGTTTGTCCAGGTGTTAATGTTTTAAAGCCGTCACCGGCAATAACTGAATAGTGTACAAAAACATCCTCATCACCTTCAGAAGGTTCAATAAAACCAAAACCCTTTGAATTGTTAAACCACTTTACAGTACCCGTTGCCATTTGGAACACTCCTACTAAAAATAAAACGATAAAACACAGAATGGCAATATTGAACACCTGAACGGCGACCCGCTGACTTAACAAACAGCCTGAAGGTCTTATCTATCAACATCTGCAATCTGATAGAGCTATTGTACTGGCATTTTTTTAAGAATGCTACGGCCTTAAAAATACATTTTTACAGCCGTTTTAAAAAATGTTTTTCAAAATAGCTTGAAAAATCAGGCATTCTTCCCCATGTTATAAGCAGTTAAAAAATTAACCGCTCAATCAGCATGACCAAGGCAACTGATCGGGCAGTGACAAAATTTATATAAAGAGAGGTGGCAATATGCGGATGGACAAATTAACCAGTAAATTTCAGGAGGCGCTCAGCGATGCTCAGAGCCTTGCTTTAGGCAAAGATCATCAGTTTATTGAGCCGGTGCATGTGATGAGTGCATTGCTCAATCAACAAGGTGGCACGATACGGCCTTTACTGGTACAGACAGGTGTTGATGTCAACAGCCTGCAAAAAGAAATACAACAGGAACTGGACAGACAACCCGTTGTGGAAGGCACCGGTGGGGATGTTCAAATATCCAATGATTTATCAAAAATACTGAACTTAACCGACAAACTGGCGCAGAAGCGGAATGATTCCTATATTTCCAGTGAATTATTTTTATTGGCGGCACTGGAAGCCAGCGGTTTCCTGCAATCATTATTTAAACGCTTAAACCTGACCAAGGAAAAACTGGAACAGGCTATTGAAAGCATCAGAGGAGGAGAAGCGGTGAACGATCCCAATGCGGAAGATCAAAGACAGGCGCTGGACAAATATACGATTAACCTGACAGAACGCGCCGAACAGGGAAAACTGGATCCGGTTATTGGTCGTGACGATGAAATCCGTCGCACCATTCAGGTTCTGCAAAGAAGAACCAAAAACAATCCGGTACTCATCGGTGAACCCGGTGTCGGTAAAACGGCAATTGTTGAAGGGTTGGCTCAGCGTATCGTCAATGGCGAAGTGCCTGAAGGCCTGAAGCACAAACAGTTGTTATCACTGGATATGGCGGCATTGATTGCCGGCGCAAAATTCCGGGGTGAATTTGAAGAGCGCCTGAAAGCAGTCTTAAATGATGTCGCCAAACAGGAAGGTAATATCATCCTGTTTATTGACGAACTGCATACCATGGTTGGCGCGGGTAAAGCCGATGGCGCGATGGATGCCGGCAACATGTTGAAACCCGCTCTGGCGCGCGGTGAGCTGCATTGTGTAGGCGCAACCACACTGGATGAATATCGCCAGTATATTGAAAAAGATGCGGCATTGGAGCGTCGTTTTCAAAAAGTTCTGGTTGATGAGCCTTCGGTGGAAGACACCATTGCGATTTTGCGGGGGCTGAAAGAACGTTATGAAGTGCATCACGGTGTGGAAATAACCGACCCGGCTATTGTTGCAGCAGCGACACTGTCGCATCGTTATATTACCGACCGACAGTTGCCCGACAAGGCCATTGATCTGATTGATGAAGCGGCCAGCCGTATCAGAATGGAAATTGACTCCAAGCCGGAAGCATTGGACAAACTGGAACGGCGTTTGATTCAGCTGAAAATTGAACGCGAAGCGCTGAAAAACGAAACCGACCAGGCCTCCAAGAAAAGACTGGAGATACTGGAAGAGGAAATCGCCGATCTGGAAAAAGAATATTCCGATCTGGAAGAAATCTGGAAAGCTGAAAAAGCAGCCGTCCAGGGCTCAGCAGCGATTAAGGAAAAACTGGAACATGCCCGCGTTGAGCTGGAAATGGCCAGCCGTAACGGTGACCTGGCAAAAATGTCTGAATTAAAATATTCAGTCATCCCGGCGCTGGAAAAAGAACTGGACCTGGCTTCTCAAGCAGAAATGCAGGATATGACCTTGCTGCGTAACAAGGTTACCGATGAGGAAATTGCGGAAGTGGTCTCCAAATGGACCGGTATCCCTGTTTCCAAAATGCTGGAAGCAGAGCGGGAAAAACTGCTCAGAATGGAACAGGAGCTCAGCAAACGTGTCATTGGACAGGAAGAAGCTTTGCGGGCGGTCAGCAGCGCAATCCGGCGCTCAAGAGCCGGGCTTGCCGAACCGAACCGGCCCAATGGCTCATTTTTATTCCTGGGTCCGACCGGTGTGGGTAAAACCGAGCTGTGTAAAGCATTGGCAGAATTTCTGTTTGATACCGAAGATGCCATGGTCAGAATCGATATGTCTGAATTTATGGAGAAACACTCCGTAGCCAGACTGATTGGTGCACCTCCAGGCTATGTCGGTTACGAAGAAGGCGGTTATCTGACAGAAGCGGTCAGACGCAAACCTTATTCAGTTATCCTGCTGGATGAAATAGAAAAGGCGCATCCAGACGTATTCAATGTCCTGTTACAGGTATTGGATGATGGTCGCCTGACCGATGGACAAGGCAGAACGGTAGACTTTAGAAACACCGTGATTGTCATGACATCCAACCTCGGTTCTGACAGAATCCAGGAAATGGCTGGCGAGGAAAACTATGAAGCCATGAAAGAGGCTGTCATGGAAGTGGTTTCATCTCACTTCAGACCGGAGTTTATCAACCGGATTGACGAGGCCGTGGTATTCCATCCATTAGGACAGGAACAAATCAGGGCAATTGCCAGAGTACAGATTAATTACCTGGCGGAAAGACTGAAAGACAAAGACATCAGTCTGACTGTTACCGACGAAGCGTTGGATCTGTTAGGCGAAGCTGGATTTGACCCGGTTTATGGTGCAAGACCTCTGAAAAGAGCGATCCAGCATCAACTGGAAAACCCACTGGCCAATGAAATCCTGGCCGGAAACTTCGGTCCAGGCGATGAAATCAAGGTTTATGTTGAAAATGGCGAAATAAAATTCAACAAATAACTCTGGC
>CAYLNS010000062.1:0-8357 GCA_964385115.1 uncultured Methylomarinum sp. | reverse complement strand
TTAAACAAAATCACCTTATTCACCGGATTAACGGTAATTTCTTCAATGGCAACATTTTCTCCGGCGTTTAAAATATAATTCACCAAATCTGCAATATCTTCGGCTTGCAAGGCTTGTTTGTCTTTTGTTCCGGGCATGAAAGAGAGTTTGTCAAAGAACGGAGTTTGTACCATTCCCGGGTTGATTAATGAGACTCTGACGGAGCTTTTTCCACATTCATCCCGCAATGCCTGGGTGAATCCCCTTAAGGCAAATTTACTGGCGCAGTAAATACTGCCTTTGCGACTACCTTGCAAGGCCGCTTCCGAGCCGATATAAATCAGATTAGCATGGGACTTTTGTTTCAAAGCCGGTAATAATGCACGGGTTAAAAAAACCTGTGCGGTAAAATTGACGGTCATTAACTGCTCAATCTGCGCATAGGAAAACTCCTCCAGCGAAGCAAAATGGCCAAAACCTGCGGCAAAAACCACCGCATCCAGTTCAGGAAAATCCTGCTGGATTTGCTTGCTCCACACAGGAATATCATCCAACCGGTTTAAATCCAGAGTCAATGGCGTAAACAAGGACGATGCGTCCGGCAGCCTGCTTTTATCGCGACTGACACCAATCACATGATGATGATTATTATCCTGCAACTGCCGGCTGATGGCTTGACCAATGCCGGAGCTGGCGCCGGTCACCAGGATAGTGCGTTTTATATGGTGCATGGAAAAAACAATTCTTCCGGGATAAATTCCAGCAACATCCTGCTGCAGCTTTCGGTCATTTGCTGCTCCAAATCCTGCCGATAGCTGACCATACCCTGCTGCGTCTGCAACGGACTGGCAAATAGTTTTTCATCAGGATACAATTTGTGCATTTTTTTATAGTATTTTTCCGGCAGGCGAAATACACCCAGACTGACTGAATGCAGTAATTTTAAATCAATCTGACTGAAAACCTGTTCAAATAACTGCCGATACTGCTGCCGCCAGGATTGCTGATAAATCAGTGGATCAAAACGCAAGCCGATTGACCAGCCCTGTTTTTGCAATTTAAGCAGCGCTTCCATTCTTTTCGCTAAGGGTGGCGCTTTGTGCTCCAATTTACCGGCGACCTCATCCGGTGACAGGCTGAAGGCGATGACACAACGGGGGTTGACTGGTCGCTTCAGTAAATTACGTATCTGAGTGCTTTTGGTACGCAATTCCAGCCAGGCATTATCAATCTGCTCCAGCCGGGGTAAAAAATAATCCGCAAAGCCTGTGACCGGCTCAAACGCCAGACTGTCACAATCATAGCCCGAAAAAAAATGTACCGGTTCGGAGCTGTATTGCGCGGCAATACTTGTTATCTCATCAATATAATCTTCGTAATTGACAAACAAAACATAATTGGCGGACTGATACATGCCCTGCAAAAAACAATAGCGGCAATCGTAAAGACAATTCAGCATATGGGAAAAATAATAATTCTGCCTGGCCCCGATGTGATAGCCCGGAGGCGTGGGCAACGCAAAACCCTGGTGTTTTTTGGCCAGAATCAGGGCCGGCTGTTTTTTTTGCAGGCGAAAATTCTGCGCCTTGGGATTAAATACTTCACCATAACGCCCGCAGATAATTTTCCGGGCCGCAGGAAAGCGTTGACAAATTTGTTTGACGCGGGGATGCTGGCTAATTGCCTCTTCAATATAAATAACGTGAGTCATCGTTTTATTATACAGTCTGATAGCATAATGCGGGGTTCCATAAAATTCCCTCTAAAAACACCAGGAAATACCACTGGAACCAAACAGCTTTTACCATTTTGACTCATCACCAACAAACCGCCATGCTTTATCGTTTATTACAAAACCTGCTTATCAAACTGGTCAGATTTTACCAACTGGTGATTTCTCCCTTTTTCCCACCCAGCTGCCGCTACCACCCCAGCTGCTCTGAATATGCTCTGCAAGCATTGAAAATTCACGGGCCTTTTTATGGTTTATGGCTCACCCTTAAAAGACTGCTACGCTGTCAGCCCTGGGGCGGACACGGACACGACCCTGTTCCACCCAAAAAACACAAATAAGCGGATGATGTGAAGGAATTCGGCTCTGAAAAAAAATGATTGACATGATAAAATTACTGCTTTCCTCCTAATCCACTCAAAGAACTCACCTATGAAAGCAGATATTGGACTGATCGGCCTGGCCGTTATGGGACAGAACCTGGTTCTGAATATGAATGACCACGGCTTTACCGTTGCCGTTTACAACCGCACCACCTCAAAAGTGGATGAATTTTTACAGGGCCCGGCCAAGGGTACACAAGTTATTGGCACCCATTCACTGGAAGAACTGGTTGACAACCTGGAATCCCCGCGCCGGGTTATGTTAATGGTCAAAGCCGGGGAAGTCGTTGATATCTATATTGAAAAACTGCTGCCATTACTGTCCCCCGGAGACATCATCATTGACGGCGGCAACTCTTTGTTTTCAGACACCAACCGCCGTACCGAATATCTGAAGGAAAAAGGCATTCTGTTTATTGGCGCTGGTGTTTCCGGCGGCGAAGAAGGCGCCCGGCACGGACCTTCCATCATGCCCGGTGGCAACAAAGATGCCTGGCCCCATGTTAAACCTATTTTCCAGGCCATCAGCGCCAAAGTTGACGGACAGCCCTGCTGTGAATGGGTCGGTGATAATGGCGCCGGGCATTATGTGAAGATGGTTCACAATGGCATTGAATATGGCGACATGCAATTGATTTGCGAAGCTTATCAGTTGATGCGCGAAGGGCTGGAGCTTAGTGTCGATGAAATCCAGAAAATCTTTGCTGAATGGAATAAAGGTGTGTTGGATTCCTATCTGGTTGAAATTACCGCCAACATCCTGGCCTATAAAGATGAAAACGGCCAACCGCTGGTGGATTATATTTTAGATACTGCCGGCCAGAAAGGAACCGGAAAATGGACTGGCATCAATGCGCTGGAAATGGGCATTCCTTTGACGTTGATTGCAGAGTCGGTTTTCGCCCGCTGCCTGTCGGCGCAAAAAGATGAACGGGTCAAAGCCTCCAAACACTTACCCAAACAACCGGCAGCCTTCACAGGTGATGCACAAACTGTCATCCAGGCTATTCATGATGCCCTGTATGCTTCTAAAATTATTTCCTATGCCCAGGGCTTTCAACTGATGCGGGAAGCAGCCAAAGAATATAACTGGTCGCTTAATTATGGTGAAATTGCCTTGATGTGGCGCGGTGGCTGTATTATCCGCAGTCAGTTCCTGAATGATATCAAGCTGGCTTATGATGACAATCCTGAGCTGGAAAACCTGCTGCTGGCTGACTTTTTCTCCAATGCCATGAAAACTGCCGATGCTGGCTGGCGCAAAGCGGTTATACAAGCCATTGAACTGAATGTACCCACACCGGCTTTTTCCTCGGCACTGGCTTATTTTGACGGTTATCGTACTGCAAGACTGCCCGCCAATCTGTTGCAGGCTCAGCGCGATTACTTCGGCGCCCATACCTATGAGCGCATTGATCGGCCACGGGGTGAGTTTTTTCATACCGACTGGACCGGACACGGCGGTAAAACTGCATCAACCACTTATACAGTATAGGAATCGGCATGAAGGCAGAAGCATGTACCTATGTTATATACGGCGCTACCGGCAATCTTTCCCGGGTTAAGCTGATACCTGCCCTGTATCATCTTGATGTGGAAAATCTGCTACCTGAAGGCACAAAAATTGTGGCTGTCGGCCGCCGTGACTGGGACCAGGAAAAATGGCGGGCCGAAGTAAAGGCCATGCTGCAAGAAAAAGTACGCGGAGGCATTGATGAGAATGTTTTCAAGCGCTTCAGTGAACGCATGCATTTTCACAAAGGTGACTTGAACCAACTGGAAAGCTATACCCGCCTGGCTGAGCTGTTAAACAACAGCCAACTCTTCCCGCAAAACAAGGCCTTTTATCTGGCCATCAGTCCGGCCGATTTCGGCAAGACCATCAAATACCTGAGCCAGGCCGGACTGCTGGAAGAAGATGGCGGATGGAGCCGGGTCGTCATTGAGAAACCTTTCGGCTATGACTTGCTCAGCGCCCAGGCCCTGCAACGGCAAATCAGTAAATATCTCAGAGAAGATCAGGTTTACCGGATTGACCATTACCTGGGTAAAGGCATGGTGCAAAACCTGCTGGTGTTCCGTTTTGCCAATACCATGCTGGAGCCGCTATGGAACCGGCATTATATTGACCATATCCAGATTACCCATTCTGAAGAACTGGGCATCGGCAGCCGCGCCCACTATTATGATAGCGCCGGCGCCCTGCGCGATATGCTGCAAAGCCATCTGATGCAGCTGCTGGCGCTCGTCACCATGGAGCCTCCGGCATCCATGGATGCTGAATCCCTGCGCGATGAAAAGGTCAAAGTGCTTAAATCCGTACGCCCCATCGCCAAAGAGGCGGTCAATGCCTGCTCTTTTCGCGCCCAGTACAGCAGTGGCAATATTCGTGGAGAAAAGGTCAAAGGCTATTTGCAGGAAGACGATGTTCCGCCCGACAGTGTTACCGAAACCTACGCCGCATTGAAATTATATGTGGATAACTGGCGCTGGAAAGATGTACCGATTTATATGCGCACCGGCAAACGCATGGCCAAGGCGCAATCGGTTATTTCCATTTGTTTCCGGCAGCCGCCCCTGCAGTTTTTCAGAGATACTCATATCAGCTGTACCCATCCGAACTGGCTGTTACTGGGCATTCAGCCAGAAGAGTTTATTCGTATGGAAATTGTCGTTAAAGAGCCGGGGCTGGAAATGAACACCCGCGTCACCAGCCTGGATGCCAGCTACCGCAATGACAATGAACATCATACCGATGCTTATGAAGACTTGCTGCTGGATGTATTGCAAGGCGACCGTTCGCAATTTCTACGCGCCGATGAAGTCGAATATGCCTGGCGTATTGTTGACCCGGTTCTGCAAAAATGGTCGGAAGAAAGAGACTATATTGCCACCTATCCGGCAGGCAGTTGGGGACCGCCTGAAAGCCGCCGAATTTTCGATAAGGAATCACATTACTGGAGGCACTCTCTGCTACCCAATTGTTCATGAGATACATCCTGTTTCTGATTCTTTACAGCCTGGCCTTAACATCATGGGCAAAGGACCTGCCCTTGATTGCAGTCGCCTCTAATTTAAGATTTGCTGTCGAAGAAATTGCCCGGCAGTTTCAACAGGACACAGGAAAGACATTACAAATCAGTTACGGCTCATCCGGACATTTAAGCCAGCAAATTACCCACGGCGCGCCATTTGAACTGTTTTTATCCGCCAACCAGCAGTTTATTGAGCGTTTACCCACAGACCTGGTCGCAGCCAGCAATGTCTTTGCCTACGGCCAATTGGTATTGCTGACTTCAAACCAGGCCAATCTTACAATCGACTCACAACTGCAGTCGCTTAAACAACAGCCTGTACAACAAAAACTGCACTATTTTGCCATCGCCAACCCTGCTCATGCACCGTTCGGCATAGCCGCACGCAATGTCATGCAAACCACAGGACTTTGGCACAGTTTAAAATCCAAGCTGGTGAAAGGGGAAAATGCAGCCCAGGCCGTACAGTTTGTGACAACAGGATTTGCCCAGGCCGGTCTGGTTCCTTATTCCCTGGCGCTGGCACCAACGGTTAAAGAAAAAACCCAGGCCGTTTTACTGGCCACCCCGCTTCAGCCGGAGCTTGCCCAAAGTGCGGCGCTATTACAAGGCTCTGGCCGGACTGCACAACAGTTTTATCACTACCTGCAGCAAAGCCCTGCCCAATCAGTACTGCTCCGCTATGGATACCGACTGCCCACAGGGCACTGAGCTGCAAAATGGACTGGACAGCACTGAATTTATCGGTAAAGTTAAGCATTATCACCGTACTTATTCTGCTGCCTTTTGGTATTTTGCTAGGGCGCTGGCTGGCTTTTAAACAGTTTCCTGGCAAAATATTCCTGCAATCACTGCTGGCCCTGCCACTGGTTCTGCCACCGACCGTGCTGGGTTATTACATGCTGGTTATGTTCAGCCCTAATCATGGCTTAGGTCTATGGTTAAGCAAACTGTTTAATACCTCTTTGGTGTTCAGCTTTGAAGGACTGGTACTGGCATCCATCATCTTTAACCTGCCCTTTACCATTCAACCCATACAAAGAGCCTTTAACAATATTCCCGCCGAAATACGGGAGGCCGCCCTGTGTTGTGGCTTAACCCCCTGGCAGACACTGTGGAAAATCGAACTTCCACTAGCCTGGCCCGGTATTGTTCTGGCCATGGTTATGACTTTTGCCCATACCCTGGGAGAATTTGGCATTGTCTTAATGGTGGGAGGGAATATTCCCGGAAAAACACAAACCATTGCCATCGCCATTTATGACAAGGTGCAGTCCTTCGACCCGGCCTCAGCCGCCAGCATGTCCTTTATTTTACTGCTGTTCTCAATGTTAACCATTTCCTTCAGTTTCTGGTTATCCGCGCGACACGAGCAAAAATATGCCTGATGCCTTACAGGTTTTCCTTAAACAGCAACACCCGGTACCACTGGAAGTATCCATTCATTGTGCATCCGGTGAATTACTGGCATTGACCGGGCCTTCCGGCAGCGGTAAAACGACTGTCTTAAGAGCTATTGCCGGACTTTGTCCGACACAACAGTCAGAGATTATTTGTCGGGGCAACATCTGGCAAAACAGCCAGCAGAGTATTTTTTTAGCACCCTATCAACGCCGGGTTGGAATGGTCTTTCAGCATTTTGCCCTGTTTCCACATTTAACCGTACAGGAAAATATCTGCCTGGCTGCAGGACATCTTCCCAAACCCGAACAATATTCCTGTACCCGCAAATTACTAAAAACCGTACATCTTCAGGGACTGGAAAAGCGTTATCCCGGACAACTTTCCGGCGGACAGAAACAGCGAGTGGCTGTAGCCCGCGCCCTGGCCAGACAACCAGACATATTACTACTGGATGAACCCTTTTCTGCCGTCGACCAGGTTACCCGGCGCAAACTCCATCGGGAATTATTGTTATTAAGACAATCACTGGAAATCCCCATTATTCTGGTCACCCATGATCTGGAAGAAGCCAGTCTGCTGGCCGACCGCATAGCCTTATTGCATAAAGGCAAAATTCTGCAAACTGACTCACCCGAGGTTATCGCCAACCAGCCCAAAACCGCGACCGTCGCCCGCCTGATGGACCAGCCCAATCTGTTTACTGCCGTCGTAACCGGCCACGACCGGAACCGTCACAAAACACTGATTCGCTGGCACCGGACAGTTCTGGAAACGTCCTGGCAACCACAATTTGCCATCCATCAGAAAATCTGCTGGATGATACCCACCTCCGGCGTCCTGCTACACCGGCGCGACCGAACCTCAAGAGGCGAGCGGGAAAACCCTCTGCAAGGAACGATTAAAGAATATCTGGAAATTAATGGTATGGCCAGTTTAATGGTTTCGCTGACCGAACACCCCGGTGAACAAATAACCATCAATGTCCCGATTCATGTCGCTCAACGAAACCGCTTGGGCATTCATGAAAAAATAAGCTTTTCCCTGTTAAGCAAAAATATTCATCTGATGCCCTGGCAGCCCCAGAAACATGGTCGGAGTTAGTGACTCATACCAAGCCTTTGACGCCGCTTTATTTTTTTTGATAATATCAAGTCTCTCACTAACATACAGATTGAGGATTACTCCGTGAAAAAAATAATCAGTTTATTCGCTCTTACTCTGATGTCTTCAGGCGTCAGTGCCGTTCAAGCCACACCTACTCCGCCGATTAAGATAGATTTTTCGGGGGAATTTAATAGTTCATCGGGTACTTACAGCAGAGAAGCCTTTTCCGGAAGCTTTATGTTTGATTTACAAAACCCTGATAACTCCACCATAACCTCCAGTTCATTTGAATTTGGATACACCACACAAGCCCAAGCCACCCTTTCTTTTAGCAGCCAAAATATTCATTTCCAGAATATTCACCTGGAAATTGTTGATAATTATTTAATATCAACTGATTCAGGAGAAAAGCAGTCTTATGATGTTATCGGTTTAACTAGTCACTCTGATAAAACTGAATTTGCTTCAACAAACAACAAAGAGTTATTTAAAGAGTTAATTAATGGAATACAAATAGGTTTTTTCGCTATATTTGATTCCTCAGCTTTTGATTTATCAAACATGACGCCTGCTGAATTACTGAAAAACCTGAAATCCACCCCCCCAACTCCTTTTATTACGGGACTGAATCTGATAAAAATGGAAAATAGCTCAGAAATTTATTCTGCAGCCGGTACCGTGACAGACGCTTCTGTCTCTGCTGTTCCCCTGCCCACTGCA
>CAYLNS010000061.1:0-12308 GCA_964385115.1 uncultured Methylomarinum sp. | reverse complement strand
TGGATGTCCTTCTGAAAAATTTGATAATTATTTGAAAGTATAGGACAAATGCTCTGTTTGACAATGTGGGTTTAAAACCAGATCCTTACTTTTTATCAGTTTAAGAGGATGATAGATAGGTTTCTATTTTATCTTTGTACTTTAAATAATGAATCGTATGCGCCTGATTGATATGGTCCACGCCTAGAAGGCAGGCGGGGATATCGCATTCTGTGATGTAGCAACGATAGTTGTTTTGGTTTTTACGGGCTGCCAGGATAGTGTTGCGGACATTGCTGAAAATTCTGTCATGATTCTGATCGGAAAAGGCTTGGCCATTGC
Source organism: uncultured Methylomarinum sp. (assembly GCA_964385115.1). Classification (GTDB taxonomy): domain Bacteria; phylum Pseudomonadota; class Gammaproteobacteria; order Methylococcales; family Methylomonadaceae; genus Methylomarinum. Next base: position 11,987 of record CAYLNS010000061.1, on the reverse strand, counting down.
AATAAATGGTGAGTTGTTGGCCGTTATCTGACGCAGATACCCGGACCTCCAGTGCGGATGTGCCGATTAACGGAGTGGGTGTCATCGGGTGACAGGAACATACGCCGGCCGAATTGCTTTGAATTTCAAAATATTCAATGGAAATGTTCTCCGGGATTCTGACCTGGTCAATCAAGCTGTCCAGGAAAATCTGAAATTGTCTGATAATGTATTGAGGATTGCTTTCTGCATAGCTGCTGGTAAATAAAGCCCCTTTTTCATCGATAATAAAAACCTGGGTTTGTGAGTCCTTAAACTGGTAGAAAACTGTTATCGTATCTGGCTTTGCAGATTGGTAAATCAGTGGGACGGGGGTATCTTCCAGCACATGCTGATCAAAATAAACGAGGGAAAAATGGTTTTGTGTACTGGCCAGCTGGTCCAGCAATAATTCATCATTTTCAATTTTCTGATAGCCCAATAATCCTTTACTGACTTTGAACAAATAATAGGCACGGCCGGCAGCGACAATAAAACGACTGTCAGGCTTTTGGGTAAACAGTTCAATCAGGGATTGATAAAGACGGTTGATACGGGTTTGAATGCTTCGCCCACGCAGATGAGTTAAACAGACACAGTTGAAATTCTGCTGGTCTTTTTCAGGACAGTTGTTGATAAAAGTAATCAAACTGTCAAATAATCCTTCAATGCCTTCTCTATGAATCAGCGAGACCTCTCCCCAGCTGGAGATTGAAATCTGATCGCTACCCAGAATAAAACAATCCTGTCGATTGCCGTAACTGAAAGGGTCTGAACGCGGCCCCATCAGAATATTGCCGTGACTGTTGGTTTCTTCTGAAATGACTTGTCCCAGATTGACGAGAATGAGTGAGGTTTGCAGACAGGCCGGGCGGGCGTAGACATCAAGCGCATCAGTCTTATGCCGGAAATAGCTGGTTATAAAATCATTAAGATGATGCAAGGTGGTGGTGATATCGGTGACAGACAGAGACAGGCTATGACTTTGGATGTTTATTTTTAGCTGCCGGTGAAACAGGCCGTTCATTACAATCCAGCACAGCAACTCTGCCACAGAACCAGTTGTTTTAATCGGGCTTGAGGAAAGCAGGTTTTCAGCCGTATTTGGGCCACTAAGCAAGAACCATTCGGGGTTGCTGTGATCCTGGTCGCTTTCAATAATGGTGAGCTCTGATTCTTTGATGTAAACGCTGTGCCGGGTGGTGATAAATTCTATTTTTCCGGGTTTTTGTTCCAGAAACGCATGTAATTTTCTGCCAATCAGCCTAAGGTCCTGGTTTTTTCGATAATCCTTTTCAGTGTGTTGGCCGGCAAAGCGTACAATCATATTCAGACATTGTTTCAGCTGATTACGGATAATAATATGTTCGTGGGTGGCCTTGTAGATATCCCAGGATTTACGCCGGGAAATAGTTTCCAGCAGGTCTTCAGGCCAGCGCCATTGCGTCGCTATTTTTTGCAGATAAGCTTCCCTTAGCGTTCGTTCATGTGGCGGTAGTGCAGCGGCAGATGAACCCATGATTTTAAGATAAAAGCATTGCCTGGAAAGAGACAAACGTTTTTCTGACAGAACCAGATTAAGATAATCTTCCACCTTCTGATAAATCAATAAATACGGATCCAGACTGTTCAGGTCGATATTTCCCCGATAGATGTCTTTTTTCATCTGAGCGGCAATCCACTGCGTGTGCGGATATTCACTGGCATAACATTCCATCAGGAACAGCTTAAGCAGTGATTTGTAAGGTGAGTTCAGTGATTTATAAATATGCCATAACGTGGCGCTGATAAACTCATCGGCTGGCACATGCTGCAGGCCGCCAAAATCAATAATCTCCTGTCGGGAGATAAAACGACCGGTCAGTAAATGCTGGATATAAGCTTCATAATGCTGTTCCTGATGAGGGGGGACAATCCACCAGGCGGGCGCTTTGCCGGCAATATAAATAGCGGTTCGGTAAAATTCCTCCAGCAGCAGATAATGCTGAGTCTGGCCGCTGCTTTCATCTGAAAGAGGGGTGTCATAACCCTGGCGGAATTGTTCTGCATTCATCAGAAAAAAATGGACCTCCAGTCCCAGCGACTCGGCCCATTTTTCAACGGCAGTCGCTTTTTTCTGCAGATTTTCCAGTTGTTCCTCGGTCAATGAATCAATATGGCAAAGCCAGATATCCATGTCACTGCTTTTGGAAAAGGCGATGCTGCCGACACTGCCCATTAAATAAATACCTTCAATCGCGTATTGAACCAGGGCTTTGCGTCGGTAGCGGAAGTTTTTAAAGAATTTTTTACAGGTCTGAAAGGTTGTTGCTGTAGGTTTATAATCCAGTATACCGGCCGGCGTATTGTTATTGACAAAGCCGGGGAGCGCGGCATGGTTTTGATGAAAAACCAGCGCCAGAATATCCAGAAACATTTTCTGCCGGGGATGCAGGAAATCCTGAACCCGTTGTAAACGTGCCTGATGCAGATTTTTAAATCGGTTGATAACCTGGTGAAGCTCTTTCTTGCTGATTTCTTCACCGGGCGCTCCCAGATTTATTGCAGGATATTTTTTTTTCAAACCGGGCCAATTAGTTTTATATTAAGGAATCAAGTGCGCTCATCCGGCTGTAACTATTCAGCATGTTTAGTGTTTAAATATCAGTCACTTATTCCAGAAGACGCCGTAAATACATCCGTGTAGGCTTGTATGTGTCATCCATGACACATACACTTCTTCCATAAATGACTGATATTTAACAGAATTGATTAAATCATTTTGGCTGAATCATTTCATCCGGCTTTTAAAAAATAAGAGTTGCGGATGTACATGACAAGTATAGAAAATAACGATAATCGTACTTTTTTTAAATTTAAAACGCTATGGCAGTCACAATTTAGCAGGAGAAAACAATGAATACCGTGTTAATTACAGGCGCAAGCCGGGGTATTGGCCTGGAATTTACCCGGCAATATGCCGGGATGGGGTGGAATGTGCTGGCGTGTTGTCGCAATATCAACACAGCGACCACACTTACACAGATGGCGCAGCAAAATGACAGGATAACACTCTATTCCCTGGATGTGCGGGATAGGGCGGCAATTGATAAATTAGCGACAGAATTATCCGGAACAGTGATTGATGTGTTGATTGCCAATGCCGGTATCTATGGAGATAGCCGCGGGCATGGTTTCGGCAATCTGGATTATCAGGCATGGATGAACACGCTGGAAACCAATGTATTGGGAGCGGTTAAGGTGGCGGAAGCGTTTTATCCCCATCTTAAACGCGGCAAGCAGCCTGTTATTGCCGCGTTGAGCAGCCAGATGGGAAGCATTGCAGATAATGGCAGTGGCGGCAGTATCTTATATCGATCCAGCAAGGCGGCATTGAATGCAGCGATGAAAAGTATTGCCATTGATGTGCGTGCCGATGGCGTGGGCGTGTTGATTTTTCATCCCGGCTGGGTCAAAACAGATATGGGCGGGCCCGGCGCATTGATTGATGCACAAACCAGCGTGGCCGGTATGATTGAACAGATTAAGCAGTTTGATTTAAGTCGAAGCGGGCAGTTTATAAAATATGATGGCTCTATGCTGCCGTGGTAGCCGGCTCAGGCAGCATTGTGTTTCAGCACATATTGCTCAAAATCGTTAACAGCCAGGGGCTTGCTGAAAAAATAACCCTGGGCATATCGGCATTTTGAACGCAGCATGCTGAACTGCTGCTGGTTTTCAACGCCGGTGGCAATGACATTGATGTTGAGCTTGTCGGCCATCAGGATGATAGTTTCCACCATGGCCGCATCGGTATTGTCATTCACCATATTACGGATAAAAGAACGATCAATTTTAATAATACTGGCAGGTGATTTTTTCAGGCTGGTGAGAGAGGCGTAGCCTGTCCCGAATTTATCCAGTGCAATCTGAATACCGGCCTGTTGCAGTTTTTTCAGTGGTTGAGAGAGATTGTCCTGGCTGTTAAGAAACAAGGCTTCAGTGACTTCGAAAATCATTCTGTGAGGGGTAATGTGGTTTTGGCTTAATATTTCCAGCCATTCCCGATGACATTCAGGGCTATGGTATTGGCTGACGGACTGATTCATGGAGATTTGTACGGCAGGGATGTTATGGCTTGTCCAGCGCTGGAAATGGCAGGCGATTTGTTCAATCACCCATAGGCCGATTTCCTTGATTAAACCACTGTCTTCAGCCGCGGGAAGAAATTCATCCAGGGAAATATTCCCCTGCTTAGGATGGTTCCAGCGCAGCAGGGCTTCGGCAAAGATTACCCGGTTATTATTGATATCCAGTACCGGCTGGTATTCGAGACTGAATTCCCGGTTTTTTAACGCCTGACGAAGATTGTCAATCAGTTCCTGGCGGTGTTTGGTTTCCAGTTGCAGAGAAGGGGTGAAGAATCGATATTCATTCAGTCCATGACTGTTTTTAGCCATATACATGGCTTTATCGGCATGGTCCAGTAAGGATTCAATATCGTGGCTGTAATCCGGATAAATGGCAATACCGATACTGGCGGAAATATATATTTCCTGTTGATCAATATAAACAGGCTGGCTGAATGCCTGAAATATTTTACGGGGGATGGCTTCGGCATCAGCGGCTTTTTCAAGATTGGGTGTGATGATGGCAAATTCATCTCCACCTAGCCGGGCGACGGTATCTGAATCGCGGATAATGGCTTCCAGGATGAAGGCCGTTTCTTGTAGAAGCTGATCACCGGCATGGTGGCCGAGAGTGTCATTAATCCATTTAAATTTGTTCAGATCCAGTAGCATAACGGCTAATAAACGTTTGTTGCGTTTTGTCTGCTTGATGGCATTATCCAGACGATCCATAAACAGTATCCGGTTTGGCAGCCCTGTCAGGTGGTCATAGTTTGCCTGCCGGGTGATTGATGTAATCAAAGCCTGCTGCTGAGATATATCCCGGAATACGGAAATGGATTGGGTGATGTGACCGTTAGAATTTTTTAATACTGAGGTCGATTGCCAGACCGGGATTGTATGCCCATCTTTATGGCGGATATGCGATTCACCTTGCCAGAAAAAACTATCTGCCATGAACGCATCTATCGCAGAAAAATCAAAATTACCGGTCGGTGGGGTTATCAGGCTGTTTTGTTGTTTAATCAGCGATTCTTCCGAATAGCCGGTAAGGTTTGCAAGTGCGGGATTAAGTGAGATGATTTGGCTGTTTTCATCACAAATCATGACCGCATCGGTGGTTTGTTCCAGAAAGGACAGTTTAAGTTGTGTGGTCGGGTCAGGCTGCAATTGTCGGGGCAATTTTGTGATAGTGCCTGACAGACGCTTGACCATTCCCAGTTTATCTGTTTCCGCCTTAAGTTTTATGTGATAGCTGGTATCTGTATCATTTGAATCCAGATAGCGAAAAGTATATTCAACCGGCTGCTGGGAAAACAGACAGATATTGTTCTGGGTGCGCACATGCGCCCGGTCATCAGGGTGGATATGTTCTTTAAAATCAGAATAAGAACTGCTTTTGATTAACGTATGATTATTCGACAGCCAGTTTACCTGGTTTTGGACGGGTAAATATTCCCAGTATCCAGGGTTTTCAGTGGCAATTGTTAAATCCGGAGCGCCAGGCAGTGGTTCATGGGGGACTTTTTTCTCTTGTAACTTGTGGTTTTGACGATTTAAGAAAAGAAAAATACTGAGCGATAATTTGGCATAAAATTTATCAGCAGGCAGTTCTTTTAGCAGCAGGTCAACACAACCTGCATGTAATGATTTGGAAATCATGTCTCTGTCTGGCTGCTGACAGACCAGAATAGCCGGAGTATGGAGATTTTTGTTTCTTAATGTTTCCAGAAAGGCAAAAGCCCCGGCTTTAGGTGTGGCGCAGTCAATAATGAGCAATTGATAAGTGCCGTGATGAAGGCGGTAAAGAAAATCGGCTTCGTTATCCAGCGTTTCAACATGATAACCATTCCATTCAAGACGCAACTTTACCTGATGAGCAATGAAGCGGTTTTCATCCAGGTATAAAATAGGTACCGGCTTTATTGAATGTTTTCCAGAAAGAAGGTTGTTCATGTTTTATTATCGGTTTGACTCCAGCTTTTCAGCCAGTGTCGTGGCGGCATTATAATCGGTTTTGCCGGTTGCCAGAGCCGGTATTTTATCAACAATATGCAGTTTTCGTGGCAGATTGATGGCGGCAACCCCTTTAGAAACAGCCGCCAGATGTTTGCTTGTTGCCGTCTTGCAGGTCGTCAGCAAAATGAGCATTTCACCTTTTTTAGCATCAGGCAGGCTGACAACTGCATGTTGTTCTTCAGGCCAGGCGGCGGATGCTAATTGTTCAACAGCGGTTAACGATACCATTTCACCACTGATTTTGGCAAAGCGTTTGCTGCGGCCTTTAATGGTAATAAAGTTTTCTTCATCCACTTCCACAATATCCCCGGTATCATACCAGCCCTGGCCAAATTCAGATTGCGGTGGAACCAATTGTCCGGGATTATCCGGCAGCAGATAGCCTTGCATAATATTCGGGCCTGCCACATGCAGTTGACCGCCCTTATCGATACCTTCAATCGGCTGCAATTTATATTGCATGGCCGGCATAAACCGGCCGACGGTGCCGGCTTTGTAATACATAGGTGTATTGACTGATGTTACCGGCGAGGTTTCGGTAGCGCCATAACCTTCCAGAATACGGATGCCAAATTTATCCATCCAGATTTGACGGGTGCTTTCCTGTAGCTTTTCGGCGCCGGCAACGACATAGCGCATATTATAAAAATCATAGGAGTGAGCTTTTTTGGCATAGGCTGCGAGGAAGGTATTAGTGCCAAACATAATGGTTGCCCCGATTTCATAGGCAATTTCAGGGATTACACTGTAATGCAGCGGGGAAGGGTAGAAAAAAGTGGTCATGCCATTGAGGATAGGCAGCATGGTGCCGACGGTAAACCCGAATGAATGAAACATAGGCAGAAAATTGAGCACCACATCCTGGGCATTAAAACTGATGCGCGCCTTTAACTGGTTATGATTGGCGAGGATATTGGCATGAGACAGAACCACGCCTTTGGGTTCCCCTTCTGAGCCGGAGGTAAACAGAATCACGGCTGGACTGTTATAGTCAAATTGTTCGTGCTTGTACCAAAAATCGGCCGTTCTGCTTTTAATAAGCGCCTTGAGTTTATCCAGCGTGGAAATATGGGTGGCCAAATCCTCAAGATAGACCAAGTTAATCTGGTCTGACAAGGCCTGCGCCTCGTCATTCATTTTGGCCATTTCAATAAAACGCCGGGATGTCAAAACAGTGTTGATTTTTGCAGTGCGACAGGCCGACAACATGCCGTGGGCGCCGGTGGAAAAGTTCAGCATGGCGGGAATGCGTCCCAGAAATTGTAAAGCCAGAATAATATTGAGTGTTTTAATACTGTTGGGCAGCATGACCCCAACGGCTTCATTTTTTTCAGTCAATGTGGCTAAAGGACCGGCAATGGCCAGACTGTGGGTAATCAGGGTGTTATAGGATACCGGTTTTCTTTCCAGATCTTCAGCTACCATATGATTGCCACCGTGAATCGTGCGGGCCTCCAGCAGTGCGGAAAACAGTGTCTGCTTATAATGACTGGTTGCAAACATCATGTCTGTCATCAGGTCAGCCAGAATTTGGCCACTGTATTTGCGCCGTTCCTTGCCGGTAAGGCCGGGTTTGGCTTCGATTTTGGTTGGCGGCAGAATCTGAATGGTGATTTTGGGAAAATAACGCAGCCGGACAATATTTCTCAGTTTGGAAAAATGCGTATATTGACTGCCTTCTATGCGAATGGGCAGGACGGTGGCGCCGGATTTATCTGCCACCATACCCGGGCCATCATATATCTTCATTAATGAACCGGTCACGGTGATTCTGCCTTCCGGAAAAATCACCGTTTTGGTTTTATGTTCCATATGATGGATAAGCGCCTTTAAGGACAAAGGGTGGGTCGGGTCCATCGGAAACACATGAGACAGCCCCAGAAACGGTTTCAGCCACCATTGCTGGGAAATATGCGTATTGATTGCAAACGTGATTTTATCGGGTAAAAAAACACCCAGCAGTAACGGGTCAAGAAAAGAACAATGATTGGAAATAATCAGAACCCGATCACCGGCCTGACGGTAATGTTCCAGTCCTTTGACTTCCACTTTAAAAAGCAGGCTGAGCAGACCATGCAAAAATCTCTTGATAAATGAATAAAACATGCTGATTCCTCCGGAGGCTGATATTAGCAGATAAAGGGATGGGAATGACTATACAGAATAATTAAACAATGTTCAATTGTTCTGTTTCAGGGGATTTTTGCAAAAAATAGTGTAAAACAACGGGCAGGGTTATAATTAGAAAAATTTGCTAAAGGCCTGACAATAATAATGTAACGGATTCATTCCGGATGCCGCCTGACCTGTTAAAAACATGAAAATACTCAATCTTTATTTTAAAAATATCAAATCATTGGAAGGGGAGCATCGCGTCCATTTGGATCAGCCGCCTATTTCCGATGCCGGTGTTTTTGCGATAACAGGTCCTAACGGATCAGGAAAATCGACGCTGCTGGATGTAATTACCCTGGCGTTATTTGGTGAAACTTACCGATTCGACAAACCGGCTGAACATGTGATGACCCGGCAGACGGCAGATTGTTTTGCCGAGATAGAGTTTCGCTTGGCCGACAAAAAATACCGGGTCCGCTGGCAAACACAACGAAAAGACGACAAGCCGGAAGGGGAAATCATTCCTCCTGAGATGCAGTTATTCAGTGTGGATGGCGAAACAGCAGAATTGCTGGAGCAGGGTGCGGTTAATGTCAGAAAGCGGGTGGCTGAAATCATCGGCATGGATTTGCATAAATTCAGCAAGTCTATGGTACTGGCACAGGGCGAATTCAGCGCTTTTTTAAATGCGCTGGACAGTGAGCGACTGGACATTCTGGAAAAAATCACCGGCGAGGATATTTATCAGCAATATCGCGAGAAAGCCGAACAACATCACCAGCAGGTTAAGCAGCAATATACTCTGTTGGAACAGGATGTTGCCGCCATCCCGGTTATGGATGAAACCAGTGTGGAAGCCTGTGAACATGATTTGGCTGATTTTCAGGAACAACTGACAGAGTTTGAACAACAACAACAGCAAGTGCAGCAACAGCTGGAAAAAATCAGTGTGTTGAAACAGCTTGAAAGCCAGGTTCAGGCGGCAGAGCGCGAGCACAGCCAGGTGCTGAAGACCAAAACCAGCCATCAGCAGGATTTGCAGAATATAGACGGGCTACAGGCGGCAGCTGATTTTAAAGATGATGCTCAGTTACTGGAACAACAGCAGCAACAGCTTGAGCAAAGTCAGCAGGCGCTGGAAAAATTCCAGCAGGAAGTCACGCAAATACAGCAGCAACTGCAGCAGTATGATGCAAAATCACTGGATGTGCATGCTGAAAAATCAGTGACTGAGCAGAAACAGGCGGTCGAGCAGTTAAAAATAAAACTGAATGAACTGAAACAGGAATTGCCTCAGGAAAAATCACTGCTGGAATCAGTTGCCAATCAGTTGGTTGCAAAAAAATCAGCATTGGCGGATATCGAAAAATGGCTGGCGGAACATCAGCAGGATAAGGTTTTGCTGGAGCAGTTTCCTGAAATAGGCAAGCTCAAGAGTCTCAGGCAGGAATTGGGAGGGTTAAGGGAAAAACAAAAATCGCATGAGAAATGGACCAAAGAGACCACATCAGCACTGAAAAAGAACAAGGAACAGATTAAAAACCGTTCTAAAACCATCAAACAACTGCAGCAAAAAGTCGCTGAAACCCGACAACTGATTACTGATATCAGTCACGGTAAGTCATTTGAAGAGCTGGAGGCTCTAAAGCTGGAGCAACAGGAAAGAGTCGATGACTTTATTGAGTTGTATGATTTGGCCAAAGTGAATGACAAGCTGAATAAAAAGGGCTTGTTTGGTTTTCTGGCCAATCGACATCAGGAGAAAATGGATGTTGATGAGCAGAAACTGGAAGATGAACTGCATATCCTGGAGCTGGAAATAGCCAAGCAGGAAAATATTCTTAAAAGCCTGGAAAAAGCGGTTGCTTATGAAGCATTATTGAAAAAAATGCAAAAAGACCGGGACAAACTTGAAGAAGGTCGGCCCTGTCCGCTGTGTGGTTCCGTTCATCACCCTTATGTGACGCATCCCCCCGTCATAGGCGATTCCAAAAAGGCGCTGACGGATCAAAAAGTTAAAATAAAGGAACTAAAGACCCGTTATGACAGCGTCAGGATACAACTCAAAGAAGCCAGAAAATTGCAGCAGCAGCAATCTGAAAAAGGCAGTCGTTTGCAACTGGTGACTGCACAATGGAATGCCCTGGCGAATAAGCTGAATGTGGCCAGTAGCAGACTGGATATTGATGATGTGAGTGTGATGAAGAAAATGCTCAAGTCTGAAAAAGAAGAACTGGCCGAAATCAATCGTTTAATCAGAAAATGTACCAAATCACATAATCTGATTGAAAAGACCGAAGAAGATATCAAAATCCACGAACATGCGCTGGAAAGACTGAAAAAAGAACATGAAGAACTCAATGCGCAGTGGGATAACCGCCCACGGGAGCTGGTGGAGCTGGAAAAAGCTTATGAGCAGATAAAGCAGGAAGAGAAGGCTTTTACTGAAAACATCGCCCAACAATTACAGGACTTAGGTGAGAGTCTGCCGGAAAAAGGCAAGGAAGATGAGTTATTTGATATGTTAAATCAGCGTCGCCGGGAAATACAGGCCCGTCTTGCGCGAGAAAAGGTTCTGCGTGAGGAAATTACCGCGCTGGAAGAAAAAGTGGCAATTTGTCAGGAAGATGTTAATGAGCTGAATCAAAAACTGAAGCAGCAATCAGCCTTGCTTAAAACTGAAGAGGCGGCCAGTCTGCATCTGGCTTTGGTGGAAAAACAAAAACTGCTGGCGCAAAAAGAGCAGCAGGTTAATGAGGCGCAATCAGCATTGCAAAATACCCGGCAGGCGCTATCTAACCGGCTGAAAGAGACTGATTTCAGCAATATAGATGAATTGCAGGATGCACTGGCTAAAATTGAGAAAAAAGCAGATATTGAAACGCTGTTGCAACAGGAACAAGGTAAGCTGGATACACTGAAACAACAGTTACAGCAGCTTGAAGAAGAATTAAAACAGGCCAGAGCGGATATTGAAGATATTCCGGCTGAAGAGGCGTTGCTGGAATTACAAAAAAATCTGAAAGAAAAACAGGATATCAGCCGGCAGGAAATAACCACGCTTCAGAATAAACTGAATAAGCACAAAACATCCAGGGAAAAACTGGAGCGATTACAGCAGCAATTGCAACAGCAACGAGCTTTGCTGGAACAAAGCGAACAGGAAATGGCATTGGTCAGTGATGAAAATGCGCTTCCATTCAGGCGTAAAGTGCAGCAACAGATGATTGACCGGTTGCTGTCTCATAGTAACCGGGTGCTGGAAAAAATCAGTGGTCGTTTTTATGTGCGCAATAAGCCGGTTGAACAGGGCTTTTCTCTGGTTATTGAAGATACTTTGCAGAATAATGCCCAGCGTCTGCCTAAAACCTTATCCGGTGGTGAAAGTTTTGTTGTCAGTCTGGCATTGGCCCTGGGATTGGCCGAAAGCGCCGCCAATGGTCATGCCATCGATTCATTATTTATCGATGAAGGGTTTGGTAATCTCGATGCCGAATCTTTATATCTGGTGATGACGACACTGGAAAATCTGAAAACTCAGGGTAAAACTGTGGGTATCATTTCGCATGTCGAAGGCGTACAGAAAAGGGTGAAAACCCGCATAGAAATGCTTAAAAAGAAGAACGGCATGAGTGAGCTCAAACTGGTATCCTGATTGTAGTTTAACTTATTGAACTTACATTGCTTAACGAAGTGTCAGATAACAGGTTTTCTTCGAGTAACTGT
>CAYLNS010000060.1:6858-12501 GCA_964385115.1 uncultured Methylomarinum sp. | reverse complement strand
TTATTAAGAGGATAGTTATGAAGTCGCGGGTTGCCGATCGAATGCAGGACATTTCGCCTTTTTATGTGATGGAGTTGTTGGCACATGCCAAGGAGCTGGAATCTCAAGGTAAAGATATTATTCATTTGGAAGTGGGAGAGCCTGATTTTCCAACACCGGATGAAGTTTTACGGGCAGGTAAAAAGTTTTTGGCCGAAGGCGATATCAAATACACACCGGCTGCTGGTTTGACTCTATTACGGCAAGCCATTGCCGGGTATTATGCGGATGTTTATGGTGTAAAGCTGGATTGGCAACGGATTTTTATTACGCCGGGGGCTTCGGGGGCTTTTTTACTGGCTTTGGGCGCCAGTTTAAACCCCGGTGAGGAGTTGTTACTGGCTGATCCTTGTTATCCTTGTAATGCAAATTTTATCCGATTACTTAATGGCGTCCCCCGTTTTGTTAATGTTGGCGCTGATACCAGCTATCAGCTGGATGCAGATTTAATCCGGGAGCATTGGCAGATAAATACGAAAGGCGTCATCATGGCATCGCCTTCAAATCCGACCGGTACGGTAGTGCACAATTCGGTGTTACAGGCCGCAGTCAATCAAACCCGACAACTCGATGGCTGTTTTTATTCGGATGAGATTTATCATGGGCTGGTTTATGACATAAAACCGGCTACGGCTTTGCAATTTAGCCAGGATGTGTTTGTTATAAACAGTTTTTCCAAATTTTTTGGTATGACCGGCTGGCGGGTGGGCTGGTTGGTCGTGCCTGAGGATTTTGTGAATCCGGTAGAAAAACTGGCGCAAAATATTTTTATTGCCACACCGACGCATTCTCAATATGCCGCACTGGCCAGTTTTTCTGAAAAAAACTTACAGCAATTGGAACAGCGACGACAGGAATATCAGGCGAGAAGAGATTTTTTGTATCAGGGGCTTTTAAATCTGGGATTTAATATTGCCTGCAAACCTGAAGGCGCTTTTTATATTTATGCCGATTGCAGCCAGTTTACTGATGACAGTCTGACGTTTGCCAGGGAATTACTGGATAAGGAAGGCGTTGCCGTGACGCCCGGGAAAGATTTTGGCAAAAACCAGGCAAATACTCATATTCGCTTTGCATATACGGTATCAATCGATAGAATGGCCGCTGCTTTAACAAAACTGGAACATTTTTTATGTCAATTATCCAGCTGACAGCTAAAGAATTACAGGAAAAATTACAATCTGAGCAGAAGGTATTTATTCTCGATGTCAGGGAAAAATCTGAATATGATATCGCCCGTATTGATGGTAGCTCATTGATACCTTTAAGTTTATTACCGTTAAAAGTAGATGAATTGGATAAAAATCAGGATACAGTGGTTCTTTGCCATCATGGTGTGAGAAGTATGATGGCGTGTCGTTATCTGGAAGGCGCCGGATTTACGCGGTTATACAATTTATTGGGTGGAATCAATGCCTGGTCGCTTGAATGTGATGAATCTGTCCCCCAATATTAATGAGGGCATCAGGCGTCTGTGCTAAAATTACTCGTTTTTCTGCTTTACTTCTTAATGAAGCGCTGACTAATCATCTCTGGTGTACCAGCGCCCATAAATTCAATGGCTTGTAGTCATTGATTTTTTGTGGCACATCCGGTGCGTCACAAAAAAAATCGCAAACGAATCAGCGATTCCTTAAATAACAATAATCAGTTTCTCAAAAATTATAACAATATGTTTTTACAAGAGTTTTATCGTAAAGATGGAGATAATGTCATTATTTCCGCTGAGCAGGGCAGTTTATTTGCCAAGGAAGTGGCTGAAGATTTTAATCCATTGCATGACCCGGAATCACGCCGTTTTTGCGTCCCCGGGGATTTATTGTTTTCTCTGGTTCTGGAAAAGTACGGACTTAGCCGGAAAATGCAATTCATATTTACCGGAATGGTCGGGGATGGTATCAAACTGAATTTTCCCGATACGGATTCCAGTGAATTTGAAATTACCGATGAGAATGGTAAAACCTATCTGCGGGTTATCCGGGAAGGGGACGTTAATCATAACGAAGCGATGATAGAGGCTTTTGTGCGTGATTATGTGGCTTTTTCCGGGCAGAATTTTCCGTATGTTCTGGTGCCGTTACTGGAAAAGGAAAATGTGATGATTAATCTGGAAAGGCCTCTGGTTATCTACGATAGTATGACCATTGAATTCAAGCATCTGGATTTTGACAAGCCGCATTTAGACATGCTGGAGCCGGAAATTGAGGTGAATGGCAAGCGAGGCGCGGCCAAATTACATTTCCAGATAAAATCTGATGATGAAGTGGTTGGGCTGGGACATAAAAAACTGGCAATCAGTGGTCTTCGGGAATTTGAAGCCGGCCCGATGCAGGATTTTGTGGATAATTATTTAAACCGCAAAAACCAATACCTGGATGCTTTACAAAAAAGCTGAGAAAGGCTCGACGATGACTGTCTCACCTTTTTTAACGCCACGACAGTCTGCCGGTAGCACGATATAGCAATTGGCCTGACTCAGCGCGTTTAAATGATGAGAGTCCTGGCCGCCGGCCTGGGATACACTCAGGTTTCCCGGGCCGTGTTGCACTAACAGGCCGCGCTGAAATTCCTGTCTGCCGGGGATTTTTTTGATATCACTTTGGCATACTGCCTGTAATTGTAAGGGTTGCTTTATTTCTGAGCCGGATAATTTATCCAGAGCAGGACTGACTATTTTCTGGAAGGTTACAATGGATGACACCGGATTGCCGGGTAGTCCAAAATACAGGCTGCTGTTTATATTTCCAAATGCCAGGGGTTTGCCCGGTTTGATGGCCAGTTTCCAGAAGTTAACCTGGCCGGATTCCGCCAGAATTTCCGCCATATAGTCGGCATCACCAACGGATGCGCCACCGGTGGTGATGATGACATCATATTTTTCTGTCGCCGAAAGTAATGTTTGCTTAAGCAGGCTTTTATCGTCAGCGACAATCCCCATGTCGGTAATGGAAAAACGGCTGTCCTGCAAAAAACCAGCTAGAGCATAGCGATTACTGTTGTATATCTGACCGGGTTGCAGGCATTGTCCCGGGGATTTTATTTCATCACCGGTTGAAAAAAAGGCAATATTGATTTTTCTTTTAACCTTAAAACTGCGGATACCCACCGATGCCAGTAATGCACAGTCTATCGGGCTGAGTTTTTTATTGGCGGGCAATAGTATTTGCCCTTTTTTAATATCACTGCCTTTATCCCGAATATATTGACCAGCCATGCAGTTAACCGGGAATTGAACAGTTGAATCTGTTTTTGTGACCTGTTCCTGGATGATGATGCTGTCGGCCTGTTCCGGAACAATGGCACCGGTAAAAATTCTGACACATTGGCCGGCTGCTAATGGTTTTTCAAAAGGTCGTCCGGCCCATGAGGTGCCTGCCTGAATCAATGAAAACCCTTCAGGCTTGATATCGTTGCTTGAAATGGCATAGCCGTCCATGGCCGAGACTCTGGCTGGCGGGGTATCCAGCGGGGCAGTTATCGTTTCTGCCAGAATTCTGCCTGTCGCTGCGCTTAAGTTGATTTGTTCGACGCCTTCCACGCTCTGGATGAAGGCGTCAATACGCTCCAGCGCATGGCTCAGACTAAGTAAGACGGTTTCTGATTGATCACATGAATGTGTCATGAGCTTTGCTGATGGATAAACGTGGTGATAAAACGGGCAATTTGTCCGGGGTTGTTGAGATCAAGCGCTGTAATATGTTCCGGAAGCGGTAGAGTCTCATCGCTGGCAAAGGCAATAACTGAATCATCTCCGGGATAAATTAAGGGCTTGTTCAGTGACGGTCGGTGTAATTCTATTTTAGGAAATTTTTCGGCTTTAAAGCCCTCTACCAGAATTAAATCTATCGCTGATTGATCAAATGCATCAAGCTGGTCCTGCAGGACAGGTTCCTGAATATGCGGAAACTCGGTAATCATGGCGCGGCGGTAAGCTGATACCAGCATGACCGGAGAGGCGCCGGCTGCCCTTAACTGGTAGCTGTCTTTGCCGGGTTTGTCGATTTCAAAATTATGGTGACTGTGTTTGATGATGCCGGTGGTGATTCCAGATTGTTTAAGTAAGGGAATAAGCTGGGTCAGCAGGGTTGTTTTTCCTGTGCCGCTGTAAGCGGCAAAACCAAGAACGGGAACGTGACTCGATAACATGGGTAAAATAGAGTGCCTTTGTTGAGGGTGTCAGTGGATTGATTAGTATATTATGCTTAACCCGGCTTTGTAATCAAAAACCTGTAGCTGTATTGGCATAACAATGATACGACCGGGAATTTATGTATCCACTGAAATTTTTCACAGCAAAGTGAGTGGTTACAATTTTTTAATGACCTTGAGTAGTTAGCGGATGTTTAAGATGGACTTGAATAATTACATTACTTTTAAGAAAAACTCATGATTCGTATAGTGTTGCTCATATTCATTTTATTGATAGCCTTTTGGGGTTTGCGGTGGTTTTTAAAAACGCCTGCCTCTGAAGTGGCAAAAATAATAAAGAAAAGCGGCTTATATATCCTGGCGGTTTTGTTTGTGCTATTAGCGCTGACGGGAAAGTTAAACTGGATATTTGCCCTGGTCAGTGTGTTGCTGGCTTATGCCGGAAGAATGCTGCCGGTAATTTTGCGCTATGCTCCTCAATTGCAGCGTTTGTGGGTTTTATTTAATAGCCGTAAGGCAAGTGCGGATAAGAACTCATCAACAAGCCCCCCATCTTCCGATATGACAAAAGCTCAGGCTTATGATGTTTTGGGATTAAAGCCAGGTGCCACGGAACAGGAGATTATCCAGGCACATAAAAGGTTGATGCAGAAGAACCACCCCGATCGAGGCGGTTCAGATTTTCTCGCGGCACAGATCAATCGGGCCAAACAGGTTTTATTAAACAGGCCATAATTAACGGATGCGATATTCTGTTCCGATTGTCTTTCTATTTCTGATTGTTATATCCGGTTGTTCCCGATATAACTATGCGCCTGTCAGAAGCTATCATCGTGATATTCCGTATTCACAGAAATACTACACAGTCAGAAGAGGCGATACGCTATATGGTATTGGTGTCCGTTCCGGGCATGGATATAAAGCGCTGGCGCGTTGGAACCACTTACATCGCCCCTATTTTTTACAGGTGGGGCAGCGTTTAAAACTGTTTAATTCATCGGCAAAGGCAGGCAGAGCCGTCGGAAAAGCCCAAAAAACGCGACGTCAATCACAAAAAAAATACAAAACCCATTCAAAAACGCGAAATAAGTCACAAAAAAATCCTTCGTTATCATACGGTAATCAAAAACTGTTAAAGTTTCACTGGCAGTGGCCGTTAAAGGGAAAGATTGTTAAAACTTTCTCTCAAACCAACCGCAAGGGAATTGATATAAAAGGCTGGCTGGGACAAAAAGTCAGGGCAGCCGCGGCAGGAAAGGTTGTTTATAGCGGCCAGGGGCTAGTGGGATACGGTAATCTGATTATTATTCGGCACAATGGTTCATTTTTAAGTGCTTATGCCAATAACCGTCGCTTACTGGTCAGAGAGGGGCAAACTGTAAAGAAGGGACAGGCCATTGCTGAGGTGGGCAGGCTGAGGGGAAAAGTCGCTTCGTTACATTTTGAGATCAGAAA
>CAYLNS010000060.1:0-6758 GCA_964385115.1 uncultured Methylomarinum sp. | reverse complement strand
AGAGGGCTGCCACTTCTGGACTTGATTGAGGAAGGTAATCTGGGTCTGATTCGGGCGGTGGAAAAGTTTGACCCGGAAAGAGGCTTTCGGTTTTCAACCTATGCGACCTGGTGGATCAGACAAACAATTGAACGGGCAATTATGAATCAAACCCGGACGATTCGTTTGCCCATTCATATTGTCAAAGAGATGAATGGTTATCTGAAAACCCAACGCGCATTATCTCAACAACTGGATCATGAACCGACCGAAGCTGATATTGCAGAACATATGCAAAAGCCGCTTAAAACGGTCAGTAAAATGCTGAAGTTGAATGAGCGTGTCAGCTCCATGGATGTTCCCGGAGGCAAGGATTTTGAGAAGCCTTTGGTCGATTCAATCAGCGATGATAACAGCTTGTCGCCGACGGATGAGATTCAGGAAAATGATATTAAGGAAAATATTACAAACTGGGTTTATCAGTTAGCTGAAAAACAGCGGGAAGTGATTGTCCGTCGTTATGGTTTATGTGGCTATCAAAGCTCTACACTTGAACAAGTAGCCAATGAACTGGGCGTAACCCGTGAACGGGTCAGACAAATTCAGATGGACGGTCTGAAAAGACTGAAAGAAATACTGGATGCAGGCGGTTATTCCTTCGAATCAATCTTTCTGTAAGAACGGTATTTTTGATACTGCACCCGCTCATGCGGGTGCTGTAATTTTTACTTGAATACAGAGCGGATTTGCTGCTGTATTTTTTCTGCCATGGCTTTCCGGTCATCGGCATCGCGAATGGGACGGCCGACAACGATATAATCAGCGCCATTTTCAAAAGCCTGTTCGACACTGACCACTCGTTTCTGGTCATCATCTTCCCGGTTATCAACAGGGCGGATTCCCGGTGTAATTACCAATAAACGGTTATCCAGTTCTTTTCTAATCATTTCCACTTCAAGTCCGGATGAAACAATGCCGTCACAACCGATTTCCAATGCTCGCCTGGCACGGGAAAGCACCAGCTCTTTCACATCACAATGAAAACCCAGGTCATCAAGGTCGCCTCTGTCCAGGCTGGTAAGCGCGGTAACGGCTAAAACCTTTAAATTGCCTTTATTAGCGGCTGCCGCTTCCATAATGGCATCATTGCCATGAATTGTCGCTAAATCCACACCTTTAAGGCTGAGTGCTTTAATCGCCCGTCCTACGGTGGCGGAAATATCAAAAAACTTTAAATCGACAAAGACTTTTTTATCACGCGCTTTAAGCCATTCAATAAAGCCAAAATAATCGCCGGACATAAATAATTCCATACCGACTTTATAAAAAATGACCGAATCATCCAGTTCTTCAACCAGTGATTTGGCTTCAGAAATACTGGGGACATCCAATGCCATGATTAATCGTTCCTGGGTTGGAATGGGTTTAGTGGATATAAAAGACTGTGTCATATTGTCAGGAGTACCAATCAATTAAGAAAAGATACCTATATTACCGTAACTCTTCAGTCGGGTGAATGTTAAAATGCTCAGCTTATGGTCACAATTTGCCCTTTTATCAGGGGTGGGTCAGTGCTGTTTATTTTAAATTCCCGGATAAATGAAGACGACATTAATACAAATGGCTTTGATTATGGCTTGTGGAACAGCCTGGCGTTTTATCAAACCCCAGGGACTGTCTGCCGAGCAAACTCGCCATGTTTTAACGACGGTTATCTATTATCTATTTTTGCCGGCGATGGTTTTTGAAGTGTTATGGAAAGCGGATATTGGTGTGCATTCTCTGGAATATACCGGCCTGGGGGTGGCGGCTGTCTGTTCCGGGCTGGCAATATCCTGGTTTTTTTGTACGCTGTTTAAATTTACCCCCGCACAAAAAGGCGCTGTTATTCTGGCAACTGCTTTTCCCAATGTGACTTATCTTGGGCTTCCTGTTCTGGCTCAGACATTTGGACCATGGGCCCGTTCGGTTGCTATTCAACTGGACTTTTTTGCCGCCGGCCCTTTGTTGTTTACCATAGGGATTGCGATTGCCCGATATTTTGGGGAAGATGGAAAAAAGTCGGTGTTTTTTTTGAATTATTTAAACACTCCGCCTTTTTGGGCTGCTTTTATGGCGGTTTTGCTGAACATCAATAATATCCCGGCCCCTGACTGGTTGTATGGCGTTTTTCAGAAAATGTCGGCAGCGGTGGTGCCCGTCATGCTTTTTTCATTAGGGCTGGCTCTAAGCTGGGAATCTGTTCGATTCAGAAACCTGCCCTATGTGTTACCTGTCATAGCGGGGCGCTTGATTCTGGTGCCTTTGGGACTGACATTATTACTGCCTTTTTTAACCATCGATAAACTTCATCAGCACGCGGCCTTGTTGGATTTGGCTATGCCGAGTATGGTTTTGGGCATCGTGTTTTGTGATCGTTATAAACTGGACAGCGGCTTGTATGCCATGTCAGTCACCATGACGACGTTACTGAGCTTGATTAGCTTACCCTTTTGGTATGATTATTTATGAAACCGATTGCTGAAATTTTTTCCCAGGGCGAGGAAATTGTTACCGGTCAAATTACCGATACCAATGCGACCTGGTTGTCAGACAAACTGGTCGGGCTTGGTTTTCGGGTGAGCCGGCATACGGCGGTAGGCGATGATCTGGATGATTTAATACATTTACTCACTGAAATTGCTGAGCGTGCCGATTGTTGTATCTGTAGCGGTGGCTTAGGGCCCACAATTGATGATTTAACCGCAGAAGCTGTCGCCAAAGCATTTTCATTACCGCTGAAGATGGATAACACCGCGCTGCATCAGATTCAGCAATATTTCGCATCCCGCCAGCGGGTTATGGTCAGCAGCAATCAAAAGCAGGCGTTGTTGCCGGAAGGTTCTGTCCGGCTGGATAATCAATGGGGAACAGCGCCTGGTTTTTCGTTACTTTTCAGGCGCTGCAGATTCTATTTTGTGCCGGGAGTGCCTTATGAGATGAAGCAGATGTTTGAGCATTATATTCATCAGGAATTGCTAAGCCATTTTCGTTTGAATCCCGAAAAACGGGTGATTATCAGAACCATCGGAGTAGGGGAATCAGATATACAACAGCAGTTAAATAATATTCAGTTACCTGACTTTGTCTCATTGGGTTTTCGGACGACAGCCGAAGAAATTGAAGTAAAGCTGACTTTTCAAACCCGGCTGGATGAAGCTCAACGACAGGAAATTATCAAACAGGTGACTACGCCTTTAGGTGAGCTGGTTTATGCAGTGGATGAAGATAAGCAAAGAACAACACTGGTTGACGTTATCGAACAGAAAATGCACAAAAAAGCATGGACGCTGTCAGTTGTCGAGACAATAACCCAGGGGATGATTGCCGTAAAATGTAGCGGCCGGAACTGGCTGCAGCATGCCGAATATAATGCACAGACAGCAAAACCATTGTCACCGGATAATGCTTTACAATTTGCGCAATCGTTCATTGACACATTATCCAGTCAGTATTCAACCGACTGCTGCATGGTTCAGTTTTGTCTGCATACAAAACATCAACAAGGCGCTTCCATCATAACCGTGATTAAAACGCCGGAAGGTATTTTTCACCAGCAAAAACAGTTGATGGGAAGTTTGTCACAACAACAAAACAGGGCGGCTATGGCCGCCTTGAATTTACTCAGACTCAGTATATAACTTTATGCCTTTAATACGATTAAAAGATGTTTCAATAGCCTATGGCACTCATGCTTTGCTGGACAAGGCGGAATTTCAGCTGGACCCGGGCGAGCGGGTCGGCCTGCTGGGGCGTAATGGCGAGGGAAAATCGACATTGATGAAAATCATAGCTGGATACATTCCACCTGATAGCGGTGAAGTCTGGCGTCAGCCCGAACTGAAAATCTCATGGCTGGAACAATCCCCAGAACTGGATGACAGTGAAACCATTTATCAGGCAGTTGCTTCAGGGCTGGGCAGTCTGGGGCAGGTGATTAAACAATATCATGATGCATTACAGCAGATGGATGGCAGCGAGCAGTCTTTGACGGCCCTGGGGGAATTGCAGCACAAGCTTGAGGCCGATAACGGCTGGCATTTTCAACAGCGGGTGGAGGCAGTGTTAAGCAAGCTGGACTTGCCGGCTGATGTTCAGGTCAGCACTTTGTCAGGTGGCTGGAAACGTCGTGTTGCCTTGGCCAAAGCGCTGGTAACCGATCCGGAAGTATTATTATTGGATGAGCCTACCAACCATCTTGATTTTGACAGTATCGCCTGGCTGGAAGAGCAGATTCTTAATTTCAGCGGGGCCGTGTTGTTTGTAACCCATGACCGGACGTTTCTGCAAAAACTGGCCACCCGAATTGTCGATTTGGACAGAGGGCAGCTGATTTCCTGGCCGGGGAATTATCAGGATTATTTACAACGGAAAGCAGCCGCCCTGGAAGAGGAAAGCCGACAGAATGCCGAGTTTGATAAAAAACTGGCGCGCGAGGAAACCTGGATAAGACAGGGAATCAAAGCCCGCAGAACCCGTAACGAAGGGCGGGTCAGGGCATTGAAAAAACTGCGAGCGGAGCGGGCGGAAAGACGAAATCTGCAAGGCAAAGTCAGTGTCTCGTTAAATAAAGGTGAGTCATCGGGTAAAAAGGTTATAGAAGCCAAAAATATCAGCTTTCAATATCAGGATAAAGTGATTGTGAAGGACTTTTCCACCCTGATTGAGCGGGGCGATAAAATTGGCTTGCTGGGGCCGAATGGTGCGGGTAAATCCACATTGCTCAAATTATTGTTGAAACAACTGCAACCCGACAGTGGTGAAGTGACACACGGCACCCGCCTGCAAGTGGCTTATTTTGATCAGCTCAGGGAGCAATTGGACCCTGAAGTGTCGGTGGTCGATACGGTCGCTGATGGCAGTGACTTTATTGAAATTGCTGGCAGACAGGTCCATGTGATGTCCTATCTGAGCGACTTTTTATTTGCCCCGGCACGGGCTCGTTCACCGGTCAAAAGCTTGTCCGGCG
The DNA here is from genome assembly GCA_964385115.1 of uncultured Methylomarinum sp. GTDB lineage: Bacteria > Pseudomonadota > Gammaproteobacteria > Methylococcales > Methylomonadaceae > Methylomarinum. The sequence goes on along the minus strand of CAYLNS010000060.1, from coordinate 1,771 downwards.
GAGAAAAAAACCGGCTGTTATTAGCCCGGTTATTTACCAAACCGGCCAATCTTTTGATTATGGATGAACCCACCAATGATCTGGACCTGGAAACACTGGAAATACTGGAAGAAAAACTGGTGAATTATGATGGCACTTTGTTGTTAGTCAGTCATGACAGAAGTTTTCTGGATAATGTCGTGACCAGTGTGTTTGTCTTTGAAGGAAACGGGGTAATCAATGAATATATCGGCGGTTATACAGAGTGGTTTCAGCTTCAAAAGCAAAAACAGCAGGCAATCAAATCTCAGCAAGCGGTCAAATCCCAAACTGCAAAACAGCAAAAGAGTAAACCGGTACGGGAGAAAAAATTAACCTATAAAGAAAATAAAGAGCTGGAGCAACTGCCCGAATTGATTGATGAGCTGGAATCGAAACAATCGGCATTAAACGAGCAAATCAATCAGCCTGATTTTTATAAGCAAGCTAAAGACCAGGTCGAAAATGTATTGGCGCAATTACAGCAGGTCACCCAGCAATTGGAGCAAGCCTATCAGCGCTGGGAAGAACTGGATGCCATCGCTGCAGAAAATCAGGGATAAAAAGTCCAAATGGATGATGTGATTATTATTGGTGCGGGCGCATCGGGATTGATGTGTGCGATTGAAGCCGGTAAAAGAGGCCGGAAGGTGCGGGTCATTGACCATGCCAATAAAGCCGGCAAAAAAATTCTGATGTCGGGAGGCGGGCGCTGTAATTTCACCAATTACACCATCGAAGCTGAAAATTATATTTCGCAGAATCCACATTTTTGTAAATCAGCCTTAAGCCGTTATAGTCAATGGGATTTTCTGGCCATGGTCGAGCATTATAAGATTCCCTATCATGAACGTAGCCACGGCCAGTTATTTTGTGATTGCAGCGCCAAGGATATTTTAAATATGCTGCTGACTGAATGCCGTAAATACAAGGTAAAAATTCAGTTAAACTGTCCTGTCGATAAACTGGAAAAGACAGATAACGGCTTTTCCCTGACAACTTCAATGGGTGAACTATCGACCCAATCGCTGGTGATTGCCACCGGCGGCCTGTCGATTCCTAAAATGGGCGCAACGCCTTTCGGTTACCAGGTGGCAGAGCAATTTGCTATGAATATCATTCCGACAAAAGCCGGATTAGTGCCACTGACCTGGCAAGATGTGGATAAAAAACAATTTGCCGGGCTTTCGGGGATTGCCATTCCTGCCAGTGTCTCATACAAGAATGGGTATTTTGCTGAAAATATTTTATTCACCCATCGCGGATTAAGCGGGCCGGCTATATTACAGATATCCTCTTATTGGCAGCCCGGAGAAACTCTGCTGATTAATTTGCTGCCGAATATCAACATAATCGAATGGCTTAAAAACAAGCGACAACAATCACTTAAAAATAACCTGGGCACATTGCTGGCTGAACTTCTGCCAAAAAAACTGTTAAAGGCTCTTGTTGATCAATCATTATTGCAGCAATCTGTCAGCAACTGTTCCGATCAGCAGATTGAAGCCGTTGCTCAGCAGCTTCAGCAATGGACAATCAAGCCCAATGCCACCGAAGGCTATCGCACGGCTGAAGTGACTGTTGGAGGCGTGGACTGTGATGAAATTTCTTCAAAAACAATGGCCAGTAAAAGTGTCCCAGGACTTTATTTTATTGGGGAAGTGCTGGATGTCACCGGCTGGTTGGGTGGCTATAACTTCCAATGGGCCTGGTCATCCGGCTGGTGTGCAGGCCAGTTTGTCTGATAAAAGGC
>CAYLNS010000059.1:0-12517 GCA_964385115.1 uncultured Methylomarinum sp. | reverse complement strand
GGAAGTTATAAAGGACCCGAATCTGATTTATCCGGGGCAAAAAATCAGGATTCCTGTGGATTAGTTGGGCAATATAATGAGTTTCAACCAGTATTCCTGGCTTTAATACTGGTTGAAAGAATTGCTATTTGAGAGAGGTCAGGATGAAGCCTTGCGGAAACGATGGCTGAAGCCGGCATCATATAATTTTGATTTTTTTATACTCGGCCAGTTTCTTGCGCCCAGAGCAGGACTGATAATAATCATGGCCTGGGCATTGACGCCTGCCTCTTTACAGCGTTGTTTGATATCTTTTAAGGTTCCCCTGATGATTTTTTCTTCGCCCGGCCAGCTGGCCTTGTGTACCACCAGAACCGGGGAGTCATCTTTCCAGCCAGCCTCCAGCAGAGATTCTCTGACCTTTTTCAGTAGCGTAATCGACAGGTACAAGCACAAAGTGCAGTGATGACTGCCCAGTTCCGTTAACGATTCGCCCGCCGGCATCGGTGTTCTTCCTTCCACGCGAGTAAAAATAACCGTCTGAGTTACTTCAGGCAGGGTTAGTGTTTCCACCGCACAGGCGGCAGAAGCCATGGCCGAGGTCACACCCGGAACAACACCGACCTCAATCCCGGCCTCATCCAGAGGCTGAACCATTTCTATCAGCGCGCCATACAACCCGGGATCACCGGTCTGCAAGCGAATAATACATTGTTTTTTGCGGGCTTTACTGATGAGCCAGGCGGTAATCTCATCCAGTGTCATGCCTTTTGAGTCGGCAATTTCACATTCCGGCCTGGCCCATTGAGTAGCTGCTTCGGATACCAGAGAGCCGGCATATAAAATGGCATCGGCGCGGGCGATTAATTTCTGGGCTTTTAGAGTAATCAGTTCAGGATCGCCCGGGCCGGCGCCTACAAACCAGACTTTAGTCATTCATTACCCGCCACTTGTGCAATCCAGTCTTGCAGATTGTAATAATTAGTGACACGTGCAATTTTCCCGTCACGTATATCAAAAAAAGCACCTGCGGGGAGCCGGTAAGTTTGTCCCGTTGCTGGCGGCAGGCCTTCATCGGTATTCAAATATTCACCTAACACGGTAAATTCAGCAGCTGCCCGGCTGCCATCGGTATTTGCCATAATGACCATATCCACCAGTTGTTCACGATAATGATGGTTCATTTTGTCCATAAATTGTTCAAAGGCTTGTTTACCTGTTTCCCGTTTACCCTGATTAATATCATGAAGCACATCGTCACTTAAAAGGCTCAGAAAGGTTTCCATGTCAGCATCGTTAAATGCCTGGTAATAGCGTTGAATAAGAGCAATAGTCTGTTCCATTGATGTTATATATACCTTGGCTATTGAAAAGCGAATATTTTGCCAGAAAAATAGCATGGGTTCAGCGCTAAATTTAGAAAGAACTGGCAAAGCTATTTATTTTTCATGCTTTTCAAATAATCAATAATGTAAGAAATCTGGCGGGTGGAAAGAATGTTATGGAAGTCAGGCATTTTGCTTTCTGGCCGGAGTGAGCGATTTCTGGCAATAAGCTGTATAAGGGTGTTTTTTGGATAGAGTTCACTGATATTCTGGGGTGAGTTCAAATCGGGTCCGACCTTGCCGCCGGTTCCATTAATGGCATGACAGCGGATGCAATACTGGCTGAACAGGGTAAAGCCTTGCTGAAGTAATTCGTCTTTCTGTCTGGGGGCAATAGGAGCGAAAAACTGCTCAACAGGCTGTAATGAAATGGTTGTTAACTGAAAAGGCCAGGGGTAATGCCATTTATCAGCTTCAGGATCTGTCCAGATCAGATAAAATGGCGCGGGTGTCATTTCTTCATGACCAAACTTAAAGGTTTGCCAATCCGTATCTTTTATCGATAAATCCTTGTAGGCTAAAAAACCTTGATGCCTGATAGCTTCTGGATAATTCATGGATACGGTATATCCATCTTTTGCACTAAAGACCACCACTGCCTTGTCCAGCTCACCGCTATATTGGCTGGCCAGTTTTTTGAGTACAGGTTTTAAGGCGATGGCCTGGTAGGTTTTTTCTTGCTGATACACCGGATCATGTTTAACGGTTATAGCACGGCTCGGGTATTGCCGGGATAGTTCAGAAACATCAAGATGCAAGCTAATGTCGCTTGTTTTTGCAGTGATGATGGATGAGTAGAGAGCAACAATAAAGAAAAGTGTTTTTTTATAAATCATATTTTTTCTGAATGGTATGGACAAGGTTAATAATTTGCTGGATATCAATCGGTTTAGTCAGATAATAATCAAAGCCGGAATTTAATGCCATATCAATTTTATTTTGTTCTGCAAATGCGCTGATGGCAACAGTGGTAATTTTTAGCTGATGCTGCTTGATTTTTTTGATCAGGTTCAGACCAGACAGAATTGGCATATTCAAGTCTATCAGAGCAAGATGATATTTTTGCTGAAGAAGCTTATTGAGTGCTTCTTGTCCATCTTTGGCTACATCATAATGACAAGGGACCTGATCCAGAATATTTTGCAGGAGTAATATATTTATTTCATTGTCTTCGGCCAATAAAATATTGATATTCTGACATGTGTTGATAGATTTTTTAGTGGATATTGATTTTTTTGTTTCAGTTATGTTTATTTTTTGTAAAGGGATTGTTACAGAGAAATGACTTCCTTTTCCCAGCTGGCTGGAAACATTAATAGAACCGCCTAATAATTTGATGAGTTCCTGAGTAATAGATAAACCTAACCCGATACCTTCTTTTGAATAATCTTCTTCATTCAACTGAATAAAGGGTGAAAAAATATGTTTTATATTTTGTTCTGAGATGCCGCAGCCTGTGTCGATAATATCAATAACCAGTTTATTGTTTTTGTCATGGATATTCAGGTTTATTTCTCCAGAATTTGTAAATTTTATGGCATTGTTTAACAGATTAACAATGATTTGCCTGATTCTTTTACTATCAGAATAAAATACATGCTCAGTCAGGTTGATGTTAACATTAAAAGAAAGTCCCTTTTCTTTGGCTTTTAATTTAAAAATAGGAATGATGTCATCAAGAATATCATCAATATTAACAGTTTTATATTGAATACTTAACTTGTTGGTTTCAATCCTGGAAATATCCAGTAAGTCATCAATCAGAGTTAGCAGATGTTTGCTACAGTGCTCAATGATACTAATCTGTTTTTTATCATTGTCTGTCAGGCTTGGTTTTTTTTGCAGTATTTGTGTGAATCCTAAAATGCCATTTAATGGCGTCCTGAGTTCATGACTGATATTTGATATAAATCTGGATTTTGCCTGACTACTTGCTTCTGCCATATTTTTAGCTGACTGTAGTTGAGCAGTGCGCTCATTGACAATTGCTTCTGTCGAAAAGTATCGGCCTGTCAGCATTAACAGACCCAGTCCAAGTAAACAGACAAAAAACAGACCGGTCATCATAACCCACCATAATGTCCAGTGAGCTGAATTATCAATATGATTGTTAAATCCGAAGTTTATAATCCATTCAAGATTGCCTAATATAATAGTCGTTTGTTTTGTTATTGAATTGCTGTTATCGCTAAAAGTATTGAAAAGGGTTGTAAGTGTGGTTAAATCAGTAATAGCAATTGCATCAATATTTTTTAATTGCAAGCCTTCCAGTGATTTATCTATTAACTTACTAATGTTAATGGATAGTGCAATGATATCTATTTTATTTATTTTATTGGGTTCTGTTTTAAATATTACAACATGATTTTTATGGTGAATGATTTCAACATTATTTTGAAATTTGATTTTAGAAATAATTTTGTTGATAGGGGGAGGGGAGTTATGAATATTGTTTTTATTGTTGATGCTTTCAATTAAGGATGGCTGATTATTAGTGTATTTAAACCAGTTTATGGATTCTATTTCAGGGTGATCAATTAGAAAGTATTTTGAAAACAAGGTAAATTCTTTTGTGTTTACCTGGTCATCGGTTTTAATATAGTTGTAAATAAGCTGAGAAGATCTTATGTCGTCATTAAGGATGTTTTTAATTGTTTTGGATATTTTATCAGACTCATGGGAAAAAGCCTGATAGTGTCTGTTAAACTCCTGATTTTGAATAATATCAAAAAACAGCATTACCAGGATAAAAGTAATTGAAAGAGGGATGGTCAGTATAAATCTTCGGCGTTTCCAGACCGGGCTGTTTTTATTAAAAAGAGTCAGTAATATTGGGGTGAAAATAAATACGCCAATCGTATCTCCAGCCCACCAGACGGCCCAGTTAATGACGATTTCTGACGGTGAAATAATCTTAGCGGCATACATGCTGCCAATACCCACAGAAGAAGATATCAGACAGCCTAACGGCCCACCAATCAGAAAAAACAGAAAGATGTCCCTGTCTTTTATCAGGTCATTTGGGAAGCCAATGGTTTTTTTTATCAGTTTGCTGGAAATATAGGCATTTAATGAAGCGCCTATACCTGTTGCTATATAAATGGGGAAATTTTCCGGATTAAAACCAAAAGCCCAGGCGCTGATAATAAAATTTCCGATAAAAATACCTGGCCAGATAGTGGGTCCATAAATGAGCATGGCGGTTAAGCCCAAACCGGCCGGCGGCCATATTGCCCCAGCCTGGCTAGGGGGGACGGCAAGCTGGAGACCGACTAATCCTAGTATGAAATAACTGACAGCAACGCTAATAATGGTTAACAATAATTTAATGATTTTTGCTTGCATGAGACGGCTTAATCTTTTCAGGTCTGAGAACTGCGTTTATCAAGTATAGGCAGAGAGCTTGTTATTGGGCTGATGAATATGATGTTTTCCAGCGCTCGTAGTATGATATAGAAACTTTTATGGATTAAAAAAATTTGTTTGTGTTTAGTTCAATTCATCGTTTTTTTTCTGATACCCTTTGGATTTTACAGGATCAGCAGCTTAAACCTCTTCATGCTGTTTTAATCAAAAGTCTGCGGATTATTTTGTTATCAGCGCAAGGCTTTGTTAAAGACCTGTGTTCCTTACGCGCTTCAGCGTTAACCTTGTATTCTTTGTTATCTATTGTTCCGGTTATTGCGCTGTTATTCGGCATTGCCAAAGGGTTTGGCTTTGAGCAGATGTTGCGGAAACGGCTGTTGGATCAAAGCCCTGAGCAAGGGGAGATGATGCAACAAATAATCGGATTTGCAGAAAAAATGCTGGCCAATACGCAAGGTGGGGTTGTTGCCGGTGTGGGCGTGATTATTCTGTTCTGGTCAGTCATCAAGGTCATAGGAAACATTGAAGAGTCCTTTAACCAAATCTGGAAAATTCCAAAAAACCGCACCTTGGCCAGGAAACTCAGTGATTATCTGTCAATGATGATGCTGGCTCCGGTTTTACTGATTGCATCGAGCAGTTTGACCGTGTTTATCAAAACTCAGGTTACCTGGTTAATCGGCTGGATACATTTGCCCGATTTTGGCACCCGGATTGTCTTGTATCTACTCAGCTTTCTTCCCTGGTTGATTATGATGATGCTATTCAGCTTTATCCTGATTTTTATGCCCAACAGAAAAATTGATTTTAAGGCTGGATTGATTGCCGGGATTATCACGGGTGTTCTGTATCAGTGGATGCAGTGGGCTTATTTGAGTTTGCAGTTTGCGTTATCCAGTTACAACGCCATTTATGGTAGTTTTGCAGCCTTACCCTTGTTTTTAATCTGGTTGCAACTGGGCTGGTTTATCGTTTTATATGGTTGCGAAATCGCATTTTATATCCAGAATTACGACAGTTATTGCCATAATCAGAGATTTTCAGGTTTGAGTTCTTTCTTGCGCAAAACAGTAGCTTTAAAGATTATGCACAGTGTTGTCCTGGGTTTTGTTCAGGGTGGTAAGGCATTAGGTGTGTCTGAGCTGTCTAAAATGCTGGAACTGCCTTTGCCGGTTGTGCAGAAAACTGTTTTTTCCTTGGAAGCGTGTGAATTAATTGTTGCGCTTGCGGGTGAGGATGAATCCGAGCCGGTTTATCACCCTGGATTTGATGTTCATCAAATGACAGTTGCTCAAGTTATTACCCGGCTGGAATATGCCGGCGTCAATCAATTACCGTCAGAAGACCAGCTTTCCGTTTTTGCCGACCTATTGAAAAAATGGTACAGCCTGCTTGAAACCAGCGAACATAATCGTTTATTGAAAGATTTTGAATAAGAAGCCGTCGACTCCTTTCAGGCTATGGGCAATGCTCGAATAAAGATGAATATTTTCGGCTATGCAATTGATTGTAGAAATATCTGTGCTATTTTTAGGGAAGACTTTTATATAACAGGGCGTCATGATAGGGAATGGAATCAATCAGTTTCTATTCCAGGATTTTTTGGCGATAAACAGGCTTGCAACCCTCAATAACAGAATGAGTGATAATAAACGTAGACATGATCGAATCAAACACTTTGCTAAAATCCGCGTGTTGCCACCACCGGGTAAAGCAGTAATTGTGAATATGCGTGATTTTTCTGAAAGTGGCCTGTTTCTGGTTTATAAGGATGCGCCCTTTGTCAGCGTGGGCGATATTGTTGAAGTCAATACCATGGAATTTGAAGGCGCACCTGTTCAAAAGTGCAGGGTAATCAGGGTCGAACCCGAGCAGGGGTTTGCCGTCGAATTTTTAGAGATTACACCTTGAAGTCTATCGATTGTCCGGACTGATTACCCTCATCAGCAGGACTGTTCTTTTTTAAAATTTCAGCCTGGGCCTTGCTCATCATGGCGGTCGCGCTGGCAGCGACACGTTGGTCTTGTGCGGAAGGAGAAGCAGGCGCCAATGCCGCTTTTTTGATTTGTTCGGCTTTTTTTATCGTTGCCTCGGGGTCATCGGCGACTTCGGAAACATCAATCTGTACATCACCCCCCACTGCATAACGCTTTCCATCCGGGCCTGTGACAAAAGAGAAACTGGGCCCGCCTTGAGCGATTCCGCTGGCCATGGACAAGTGGGCCTGTTCATGCGCCCTGACTTCGCGGTCGGTTTGTTGCAGTTTTTGGAGTTGCTGTTTATTTTCTTCTGGCAAATCATCAGGTGATTGACTGTTTTTCTGTGAGATTTCCCGGTTTGCTTCAGACAAATCAACCCTGGCCGACGGAAAGCCGGTTTGTGGACTCATTTGAACAACAGAGGCGGAGGAAATTAACATAAGGACACAGAATACGGTCTTTTCAATAAAGAAAATATAGCACATTAAAAGCGGTCGCTACAGTATATAATGCCCGATTTGTTTGATAAGTTGATTTATGGAGTATTCTACTGATATTGCTGCCCTGGCCCGGCAAATACGCGATTGTCTGTCATCTGATCGCCATTATTTCAAGCGTCAGCTGGACCATTTAAGAAGGGAGCTTAAATCGGGTAAAAATCCGACAGAAAAATTAAATCGCCTGGCGGCCAGGGTACAACGTTCTATTGCCAAAAGTCAGCAGCGGCGGGCTTCAATTCCTGCATTGAAATATCCTGATCTGCCAGTTACAGAAAAAAAAGATGAAATTATCCAGCTGATTAAGAAAAATCAGGTGGTTATTGTTTGTGGTGAAACCGGCTCAGGTAAAACAACCCAGCTTCCTAAAATATGTTTACAGGCCGGTCGTGGCATCAGCGGTTTTATCGGTCATACCCAGCCTCGGCGTATTGCCGCGCGGACAGTAGCCGACCGGATTGCTGAAGAACTAGGGGAAAGCGTCGGTCAGTCTGTTGGTTATAAAGTCAGGTTTCATGACAAAACCCATGAAAGCTCATTAATTAAATTAATGACAGACGGTATTCTGCTGGCTGAGTCGCAAAATGATCGTTTCCTGAGTCAATACGATACCCTGATCATTGACGAAGCCCACGAACGCAGTTTGAATATTGATTTTTTAATCGGTTATTTAAAATGGCTGCTGCCCAGAAGACCGGATTTGAAACTGATTATCACATCCGCGACCATTGACCCCGGGCGATTTTCCAGACATTTTGATAATGCTCCGATTATAGAGGTGTCGGGAAGAACCTATCCGGTTGAAATACGCTACCGGCCTATCGAGCTGATTGAAGAAGATGATGAAACTTCGGCTGATTTGCAGCAGGGCATTCTGGATGCGGTGGCGGAATTAAACCGGGATATGCCGGGTGATATTCTGATTTTTATGAATGGTGAAAAGGAAATCAAGGAAACCACCGATTCATTAACAAAGCATTATGCCAAACGCTATGAAATTTTACCGCTTTACTCAAAGCTCAGTGTAAAAGAGCAGGAGCGGGTGTTTAAACCCACCGGACGGCCCCGGATAGTGCTGGCTACCAATGTGGCCGAAACCTCACTGACGGTACCGGGAATCCGCAGTGTTATTGATACCGGACATGCCCGCATCAGTCGTTACAGCCATCGCAGCAAGATTCAGAGGCTGCCGATTGAGAAAATATCCCAGGCCAGCGCCAACCAGCGAGCCGGACGATGTGGCCGGGTTGCCGAGGGGATTTGTATCCGTTTGTATTCAGAAGATGATTTTAAAGCGCGCCCGGAATTTACCGAGCCGGAGATTTTAAGAACCAATCTGTCGTCGGTTATTTTGCAAATGACGACCTTAAAACTCGGTGATATAGAAGATTTTCCTTTTGTTGAGCCGCCCGAGCCAAAGATGATTCGGGATGGAAAAAATGTGCTTCATGAAGTCAATGCGCTGGATAAAACGGGTAAATTGACCGATACCGGCCGACAACTGGCTAAAATTCCGACCGATCCAAAGCTGGCGAGGATGTTGCTGGCCGCGAAAAAACATAATTGCCTGACCGAAGTGGCCATTATTGTATCGGCGCTCAGTATTCAGGACCCCCGGGAAAAGCCAGCGGATAAATTACAGCAGGCGGAAAGCAAGCACGCGCAGTTTAAAGCGGAAGATTCTGATTTTTTAACCTTGTTGAATCTTTGGCATCATTTTGAGGATAAGAAAAAACATTTATCCAATAACAAGCTGAGAAAATATTGCCGGGAAAATTATATCTCCTATGTCAGAATGCGGGAGTGGCAGGATATTCACGCGCAGATAATGCAAGTGATAAAAGGTGAACTGAAAATGCGCCCCAATCAGATTGAGGCCAGTTATGAAGAAATTCATAAAGCCTTGCTGCCGGGCTTATTGTCCAATATTGGTTTCCGCCATGAACAATACGAATATCTGGGCGCGCGAAATCTTAAATTCTATATTTTTCCGGGCTCTGGGCAGCATAAAGCCCGGCCTAAATGGATTATGGCGGCTGAGCAGGTGGAAACCTCCAAGGTTTATGCAAGAACCGTGGCTAAAATCGAACCGCAATGGATAGAAGAAGCGGCTCAGCATTTAATCAAACGCAGTTATTATGATCCGCATTGGGAAAAAAAGGCCGGCCGCAGTGCGGTGTATGAAAGAACTTTGCTTTATGGCCTGACATTACAGGCCAAAAGAAAGATACCTTATGAACGGGTAGACCCTAAAGGGGCAAGGGAAATTTTTATTCGCTGCGGTCTGGTCGGGCAGGATTACCATACCCAGGCGCCTTTTTTTAAAGCCAATCAGAAACTGCTGGAAGAAGTTGGTTATATCCAGCATAAAGGCCGGCGGGTGGATTTGGTTGAAGATGAAGAATGGCTTTATCAGTTTTATGATAAAAAATTGCCGGAAACAGTTGTAAACGGTATTACGCTGGATCAATGGCGAAAAAAAGCGGAAAAAGACAATCCCAAAATTCTTTTTTTAAGCAAAGAAGATTTAACCCGGGGCAGTGACGAACAGGTTGATGAGTGGAATTTCCCCGATCATAAAAAAGTCGGTGATTTAAATATTCAATTGCATTACCGCTTTGAACCCGGGCATAAAGAAGATGGCGTAACGGCGATTATTCCCTTGCATCAACTGAATCAAATCAATCCGACGGCATTTGAATGGCTGGTTCCCGGGATGCTGGAAGAAAAGCTGGTGGCGTTGATTAAAGCGCTGCCCAAACAATTGCGTAAACATTTTGTTCCGGTTCCCGAAACTGTCAAACGCTGTCTGGAAATTGAACCGGATTTTAAGGGCTCTCTGTATCAATGGTTAAGCGACCGCTTACGAAAATTGACGGGTGAATCTATTCCATTGAATCAATGGCAACCAGACAGCCTGCCTGAACATTTGAAAATGAATTTTCGGGTGGTAGATGAAAATGGCAAAATTGTAGCAGTTAACAGAAATCTGAAAGCCTTGCAGGATCAGTTTGCCGATAATGCGGAAACCCGTTTCGAACAGCTGGCAACCGATGAATTTTATTATACGGATTTTAACCACTGGCCTGTGGACGAGTTACCGGAAACCTGGCAGTTTATACAAAAAGGACAGAATTTTGTGGGCTATCCCGCCTTGGTCGATGAAGGGGAAACTGTGGGTGTGCGTATTTTTGATACACGCCGCAAAGCCGATTACAGTCACCGGGATGGATTAAATAAATTATTTCAGCTGCAATGCAGAAAGCAATGTAAATATCTTGAAAAAAATATCCCGGTAAGTAAGCCTGCCCAGATGCTGTATGTACAATTACCCTCACACCCATTGATTGACAGGCCAGCCGGAAACTATCGCTCTGATGTGGTTTATGCCGTTATTGATGCGGTGTTTATGGAAAACCCGGATATCCGAAGCAGACAGCAGTTTGAAGCGGTACTTAACGAGAAATCCAGTCAGCTTATCTCCACAGGAAATGAAACAGGCCGGGTGATTGATGAGGCTTTGTTGCTGTACCAGCAGGTTAGGCAACAATTAAAACAGCCCGGTGTATCGGCAGATGTGCGGCAGGATATCAACGAGCAGCTCGGCTTGTTGATGTATTCGGGGTTTATTCGTTACACGCCGATGACATATCTGAAATTTATTCCTCGTTATCTTAAAGCCATCTTGTACCGCCTGGAAAAACAGAAAAATGATGAGGCAAAAGCACAGGAATTGCAGCGCTTCTGGCGGCGGTACTGGGATGAAGTGAAAAATAAATTAAAAAAAGAAATTATTGTTCCGGAACAACAAGCATTTCGCTGGAGTCTGGAAGAGTTCCGGGTATCATTGTTTGCCCAACAACTTAAAACCGCCTATCCTGTTTCTTCCAAGCGTCTGGAAAAAGCCTGGGATGAATTTCATTGATTTTTATAAACCCCCAAATTTATGATACCCATCAGAGACACCGCACCCTGTCATATAAAACCTTATGTCACTTATGCCTTAATGGCCATCTGCATCCTGATTTTTATCTGGATGAAATTATTGCCACAGGATGTGCAAAGGCAGCTGGTTTACCTGTATGGCATGGTGCCGATTCGCTATTCCAATCCCATCTGGGCTTATAATTTTGGTTTACCCCCCGATGGCTATCTATCATTTTTAACCAGTCTTTTTCTGCATGGCGGCTGGTTGCATCTGATTATCAATATGCTGTTCATGTGGATTTTTGCTGATAATGTTGAATCAGCCATGGGGCATGTACGTTTTTTGATTTTTTATCTGTTGACAGGGCTGATTGCAACTTATGTACAGTGGCGGGTTGAGCCGGATATGGCCATTCCTGTCGTTGGTGCTTCGGGGGCTATCGCCGGTGTGCTGGGGGCTTATTTCTTTCTGTTTCCGTATGCGCGGGTCATCATCGTGATACCGATTTTATTTTTTCCGCTGTTATTTGAGATTCCCGCCATTGCCTTTTTAGGTTTTTGGGTCATTATCCAATTGCAAAAAGCGACCAGCGCGGCACTTTTTTCAGGTGTTACCGTCGATGTTGCCTGGTGGGCGCATTTAGGTGGTTTTGTCGCCGGGGCATTTCTGCATCCGCTGTTTTTAAAACGAAGAGTGGAAGAAAATGAGCCGTAATCAACGTAAAATTTAACCCTAAACGGAAGATTTATTTTATAATAGGCGATTAGATTCTGGCTTCACAATAATAATTCGGGAAAATAACTCAATGAAAAAAGTCAATATAGCCTTGGTTAGGCTGCTTCAGTTTGTCGTTTTTGTGCTGTTTACATTTATGGTTCTGGCTTATTTTGGCGCCATTATCCTGGTGCCACTGGATGCGGTGGTGCTTATCAGCAAATTATTTGGTGCAATAGGTCTGGGTACATTATTTGGCGCCATTGTTGCCATTCCTGTTGTCGCTTATCTGGGCATGATTGTTTATAAAACACCCGGTCTGGTACAACTGGTTATCGAAATTGGAATGGATTTAATTACAACCGGCAAGCAGCGCATCGAAGCATTTAATAAAATAGCCGAAGAAATTCAATAAACCGTTCAGGATGAACCGGATGAAAAGGGCTTTCAGTTGAAAGCCTTTTTTGTTGGATGAATGGCGGCCGGCGCTCAAACCCTGTTAAAAGTATGATATGCTAAACAGCTTGATTTATAGTAACTGCTCAGCGTATTTAGGTGTTTAATATCAGTCACTTACTCCAGAAGACGCCGTCAATACATCCGTGTAGGCTTGAATGTGACATCCATGTCACATACACTTCTTCCGTAAATAACTGATATTAAATGGCA
>CAYLNS010000058.1:6206-12601 GCA_964385115.1 uncultured Methylomarinum sp. | reverse complement strand
GTATATTTTAGCTGCACTTAGGAAGGCAACGGCGACAGACGGAAAGAGTAAATAATGATATTATTGGCCGTTTTTCCAGTTAGGCTTTGATGGGATTTCATGGCAGTCACGAAACCTACGACAGATATAGCAGCCGCGGTCAGCATATTGAAACAAGGCGGGCTGGTGGCCTTTCCGACCGAAACCGTTTATGGCCTGGGCGCTGATGCTGGCAATCAAAAAGCAGTAGAAAAAATATTTCTCGCCAAGCAGCGGCCAGCCAATCACCCGCTGATTGTGCATCTGGCCAGTGTTAGTCAACTCCAGGACTGGGCTGCTCAGATTAGTGATACTGCCTGGTTGCTGGCGGAAACATTCTGGCCGGGGCCTTTGGCGATTATTTTAAAAAAACAGGATTCTGTATTGCCTGAAGTGACCGGCGGCCAGTCTACTGTAGCCCTGAGAATACCGGATAATCCTGTGGCGCTGGAATTATTGCAGCAATTTGATGGCGGTATCGCCGCGCCTTCTGCAAATCTTTATAACCATATCAGCCCGACCCGAGCCGAGCATGTTATCAGCGAGTTAGGCGATTGTGTGGATGCGGTACTTGATGGCGGCATGTGCCGGGTCGGACTGGAGTCGACAATTATTGACATGAGCGGAGAAGCGCCCAGGCTGCTTCGACCCGGACATATTTCCCCGGCGGACATAGAGCAGGTTATTGGCCAGCCCGTCAGCATGAAACAACAAACGGCTGTACGCGCACCGGGGATGCGGGAAATTCATTATGCACCGACGACACCGGCGCAATTATGTCAGCGCGAGCAGTTGGCCGGCGAGATAAAAAAATGCTTGCAGGCGGGACAATCCATCGGCTTGTTGACGACAGGCGATTATCCGATTGAAAACAGACAGGTCAAACAGCTTTCCATGCCGGATAAGCCTGTTCAATATGCCCATGAGCTTTATGCCTCGTTACGTTATCTGGACGACATGAAACTGGACCGGATTCTGGTTGAGACGGTCCCCGAAACCAAAGACTGGCTGGCGGTTAATGACCGGCTCGCTAAAGCGACAGCGCGAGGCGGATAATGGATTTACAGGAACTGCGCCGCCTGGACACACAGCATATCTGGCATCCTTATACCGCTATTCCGGCAAACCCTGAGCCGTATCCAGTCGAGTCAGCGGCAGGCGTTTATCTGACATTAAAAGACGGCCGGCAATTGCTGGATGGCATGTCGTCGTGGTGGTCGGCGATTCATGGTTACAATCATCCGGTGTTGAATCAGGCAGCGCATCAGCAGATTGATAAGATGGCGCATGTCATGTTTGGCGGCTTGACGCATGATGCCGCAGCCGAACTGGTAAAAAGATTGCTGGCAATAACGCCTGAGGCATTAAATCAGGTGTTTCTGTCCGACTCCGGCTCGGTCAGTGTCGAGGTGGCCCTGAAAATGGCTATACAATACTGGCAGGCACAGAATAAATCCGGGAAAAACCGCTTTCTGGCGTTAAAAGGTGGCTATCATGGCGATACCTTTGCAGCCATGTCGGTCTGCGATCCGGTTAACGGTATGCATCATTTATTCAGCGGGATTCTGCCACAGCATTATTTTGCCCCGCGTCCCTCCGTGCGCTTTGATGATGAGTGGGATGCCAATGACATAGCCGGTTTCGCTGAAATATTACAGGAGCAGCATGAACACATTGCCGCAGTGATTCTGGAGCCGGTGGTGCAGGGAGCAGGTGGCATGTGGTTTTATCATCCGCAATACCTGAAAGCAGTCAGAAAATTGTGTGATGAATATGATGTATTGCTGATTGCCGATGAAATTGCCACCGGATTTGGCCGCACCGGAAAACTGCTGGCCTGTGAACATGCTGCCATAACACCGGATATTATATGTCTGGGCAAGGCATTAACCGGTGGTTATCTGACCCTGGCGGCAACAATCACCACTTCGCAAATCAGTCAGACTATTGCCACCAGTGAGGCGCATTGTTTTATGCATGGGCCCACCTTTATGGGCAACCCGCTGGCCTGTCGGATTGCCGCCGCCAGTGTCGATTTGTTGCTGCAATCAGACTGGCAAGATAGAGTTATGAGGATTGAAAAAACCTTGCGTGAGCATCTTGATATCTGCCGGGCATTGCCGGGCGTGGCGGATGTCAGGGTGCTGGGCGCGATTGGGGTGGTGGAAATGACAGAACCCGTGGATGTGGACAGCATTCAGCAGCGGCTGGCGGCTCAGGGTGTCTGGTTGCGGCCGTTTGGCCGGCTGATTTATACGATGCCACCTTATATTATGACAGTTGAGCAGGTAAAAAAGCTTTGTTCGGCGATTTATCACAGTATTGCCAAAGGTAATGCCGGATAACAGCACCTTCAGTCTTGGGATATTACAGTTTGGTTAAAACGCCTTAAAAGTTATAATGGCTGCTAAACAGGCTCAGGCTTTACAATACAAAAACCATGACACCCGAACAATTTAACCAATATGCCCGCCAGGGTTATAACCGCATCCCCGTCAGCCGGGAAGTGCTGGCCGATCTCGACACCCCTTTAAGCGCTTACCTGAAGCTTGCAGATGGACCCTATTCCTATCTGTTTGAATCAGTACACGGGGGCGAGCAGTGGGGACGCTATTCCATTATCGGCCTGCCCTGTAAAACAGTGATTAAAATCACTGGGCAAACCATTGCGATTTACCAGAACAATCAACTGCAAGAGAGCCTGGAACATCCACAACCTTTGCAATGGATTGAATCATTCAGACAGCAATATAAAGTACCTGATCTGGATGATTTACCGCGTTTTAACGGCGGTCTGGTGGGATATTTTGGTTATGAAACCATTGCTTATATCGAAAAACGCCTGCAACCCCGTGAAAAACCCGACCCTATCGGCACACCGGATATTCTGTTGATGGTTTCTGAAGAAATGCTGGTGTTTGATAATCTGTCGGGCAAGGCCTTGCTGCTGGTGCATGCAGATCCGGCAATTGATAATGCCTACGAGCAGGCACAGCAGCGGCTGGATGAACTGGTGACCAGGCTGAAAGGTAACACCCCTAGACCGGACAATCACGCATCGCCTAAAAGCATTGCCGAGTCTGATTTTATCTCGGGATTCACTCAGGAAGGATTTGAACAGGCCATCTTGAAGGCCAAGGAATATATTGTTGCCGGCGATATTATGCAGGTGGTCTTGTCTCAACGGCTGTCGATTCCCTATTCCGCCTCACCGCTGAATCTGTATCGCGCCCTGCGCTGCCTGAATCCTTCACCCTATATGTATTATCTGAATCTGGATGATTTTCATATTGTCGGTTCCTCACCGGAAATTCTGGTGCGGCTGGAGGATAATCAGGTTACCGTCAGACCAATTGCCGGAACCCGGCCTCGTGGGGAAACACAGGAACAGGACAAGTCGCTGGAAGAGGATTTACTGGCAGACCCGAAAGAGCTGGCGGAACATTTAATGCTGATAGACCTGGGGCGTAATGATACCGGGCGGGTGGCCAAAATCGGCACCGTCAAATTGACGGATAAAATGATTGTCGAGCGTTATTCCCATGTCATGCATATTGTTTCCAATGTTACCGGCGAACTGCAGTCGGGGAAAGACGCCTTTGATGTGCTGGCGGCAACTTTTCCGGCGGGTACTGTCAGCGGCGCGCCTAAAATCAGAGCGATGGAAATTATTGATGAACTGGAGCCCGTCAAACGGGGCGTATATTCCGGCGCCATCGGGTATATTTCCTGGTCGGGTAACCTGGATACGGCCATCGCCATCAGAACGGCGGTCATAAAAGATGAAACCCTGCATATACAGGCTGGAGCCGGGATTGTTTATGATTCGGTGCCACGCAATGAGTGGGATGAAACGATGAATAAGGGTCGGGCTATTTTTCGTGCAGTCAGCATGGTTGAAGCCGGACTGGAAGGAGAGCAGTCATGAAGACGGTTAAGCTGGTAATGATCGATAATTATGATTCATTCACCTACAATCTGGTGCAATATTTTGGCGAACTGGGAGCCGATGTGACCGTGGTCAGAAATGACGAAGTCACTGTGGATGAGATAAAGGCCATGCAGCCGGACAAGCTGGTTATATCGCCCGGGCCCTGTACCCCGAAAGAAGCCGGTATTTCGGTCGATGCCATTTTAAGCTTTGCCGGCATCTTACCGATTCTGGGCGTCTGCCTGGGACACCAGAGTATCGGTCATGCCTATGGTGGGCAGATTGTTCATGCCAAGCAGATTATGCACGGTAAAACATCGGCGGTTTACCACCAGGATAAGGGCGTGTTTACCGGTTTGAGCAATCCCTTTACCGCAACCCGTTACCATTCACTGGTTATTGACCAAAAAACCTTGCCGGATTGTCTGGAAATTACCGCCTGGACTCAGGATAGCGAAGGCAATCTGGATGAAATCATGGGCGTTCGCCATAAAACGCTGGATGTGGAAGGGGTTCAGTTTCATCCTGAATCAATTTTAACTGACCACGGCCATGATTTACTAAAAAACTTTCTGGAGCGATGACATGACTCTGCAGCAGGCCATTCAGGCCGCACTGGATCAACAAAATCTAAGCTTTGCTGACATGCAGCAGGTCATGCGCACTATCATGACCGGTAAGGCAAGTGATGCCCAGATTGCAGGCTTTTTAATCGCATTACGCTGTAAAGGCGAAAGTGTTGATGAAATCACCGCTGCTGCCTCGGTCATGCGGGATCTGGTAACCCCGGTGCCGGTGAGCGGTGACCATGTTATTGATACCTGTGGCACCGGAGGCGATGGGGCCAACACTTTCAATATATCAACCACCTGTGCATTTGTTGTGGCGGCGGCCGGTGGCAAGGTAGCCAAGCATGGCAACCGCTCTGTTTCCAGCAGCTCCGGCAGTGCCGACGTCCTGGAAGCGGCGGGTGTGAATCTGGACTTGACCGCCAAACAGGTTGCCCAGTGTGTCGAACAAACCGGTGTCGGCTTCTTGTTTGCCCCCAAACATCACAGCGCCATGAAACACGCCATCAAAGCGCGTCAGGAAATGGGCGTGCGCACCCTGTTTAACTTGCTGGGTCCGTTATCAAATCCTGCCGCAGCCCCTAACCAGTTGATTGGTGTGTTTTCCAAACAATGGTTAAAACCGTTGGCGGAAGTGCTTAAAAGACTGGGCAGTCAGCATGTGCTGGTCGTTAATGCGGCGGATGGACTGGATGAATTGAGTATTGCGACCTACAGTCATGTGGCCGAGTTAAAAGATGGCAGGATACGGGATTACAGGGTCACGCCGGAACAATTCGGATTGACAAGAAGTTCGCTGGATACGTTGGCGGTTGACAGCGCCGAAGCCAGTCTGGAAATGTTAAAAAGTGTGCTGAACAACGAAAAAGGTCCGGCCCGGGATATTGTTATCCTGAATGCGGGAGCCGCCATTTATGCGGCTGACTTGGCCAAAACACTGGCCGAAGGTGTTGAAATTGCCCGTAAACAGATTGAAACTGGCGCGGCCCTGCAAAAGCTGGATGAGCTGGTCAACTGCTCCCAAAACATCAAACCCAAGAGAAAATCTTCTAAAAACAATGACTGATACACCCGATATTCTGAAAAAAATCCTGTCCACTAAAGCGCAGGAAGTCGAAAAGCGCAAACAAAATGTGTCGCTGGACATGCTGAAAGAAATTGCTGCCGGTATTGAAGCGCCGAGAGGTTTTTACCGCGCTTTGAAAGCGAATGCCGACGCCAGAAAACCGGCGATTATTGCGGAAATTAAAAAAGCATCGCCCAGCAAAGGCGTTATTCGGGAAAATTTCAAGCCGGTGGAAATTGCCCAGGATTACGCCATGAACGGCGCAACCTGTTTATCAGTGCTGACTGACAAGGATTATTTTCAGGGCTCGGAAGTTTATCTGCAAATGGTCAGAGAGCGCTGCCCGCTGCCGGCTCTTAGAAAAGATTTTATGATAGATACTTATCAGGTCTATGAAGCCAGAGCCTTGGGTGCAGATTGTATTTTGCTGATAGTTGCGGCGCTGGAAGACGGGCTTATGCAGGAACTGGCCGATACCGCCAACACTTTGGGCATGGATGTTCTGGTCGAAGTACATGACAGTGCTGAAATGGAGCGGGCCTTGAAACTGGATACGCCGCTGATTGGCGTCAACAACCGTAATCTGCGTACTTTTGAAACACGCCTGGAAACAACGCTGGAACTGATGAAACAAGTGCCGGATGAACGTTTGTTGGTCACCGAAAGTGGTATCCACAGCAAAGAAGATATCCAGTTAATGAATGAACAGGGTATTTATACCTTTCTGGTGGGAGAAGCCTTTATGCGGGCGCAACATCCCGGCCAGAAAATGCGGGAATTGTTTTTTTAAGCGGATAGGTATGTCAAAAAG
>CAYLNS010000058.1:0-6106 GCA_964385115.1 uncultured Methylomarinum sp. | reverse complement strand
TCCCGGCCAGAAAATGCGGGAATTGTTTTTTTAAGCGGATAGGTATGTCAAAAAGAATGCCGATGATTAATGATGAACCCGATTTGCCAACAAAATCTCCCCTTGATATTAAAGGTGTCGATTTGGATATGGATGCCGCAGAAATTGTTGAGATTATTAGAGAGTCCCGCGAAAAGATACTACCAAAATAAAATTATGAATCTATTCTCGC
Source organism: uncultured Methylomarinum sp. (assembly GCA_964385115.1). Classification (GTDB taxonomy): domain Bacteria; phylum Pseudomonadota; class Gammaproteobacteria; order Methylococcales; family Methylomonadaceae; genus Methylomarinum. The sequence continues at coordinate 5,895 of CAYLNS010000058.1, read as the reverse complement.
TTGCCTGGTGTAATAATGGACTCTGAAATTTCCGCACTGGTGCATCAGGCGCAGGCTGATTTTGATAAGGGCTATTACCGGGAAGCGGCGGCCTGTTATCAAAAGTTGCTGAATATTGAAGAAAAACCTGAATGGAAACGGGCGTTGGCGGAATGTTTATTGCAAAGAGCCTTTCAATTTGCGCATCGGGCCCGTTACAGTGAGGCGATTGATTTCTGGAAGCAATATCAGCAATTGGCTGACCCGCCGTTTGCAGGATACCCGCAATGGCTCATCTGGCATATAGTGTCTGAAGACAGCGATACCGAGCGCATCTTATCTCAACTGACTGCCGTACAACTGGATAATGAATTTCCGCTTCTGGCAGAATATCTGGGTCTTGAGATTTTAACCCGCCACCCTGAATATCGGCATCATCTGCCCCAGCAGTCGCGTTTTCTACAGCATTATCAAATCATTACACAAGCGTTTGCTGCATTGAACAGTGGGCAAACAGAAAAACTCCCGCCTCTTTTAAACAATATTCCCCCCGATTCCGCCTTTGCCGATTTATCCAGCATACTGCTGGCTGCTGCCGGTGTGGATAAAAACCTGGCGGACATAGCAGAGGATTCAGCCTATGCAAGCCTGGCCAGGCTGTTGTCCGTCTGCCGGTTAAACGGTTCCGAACTGGTAAATTCCCTGATGTCTTGTCATTTTGACCAGCGGCAGGTTGTTTACGATATTTTGGCGTTAAGCAGTGAACAGCGGCAATTGATTGAACAACTGGTTGATAAACAACATCAACTGGATGACAAGGTTCTGTTTGATGTGGTTTTGAAATTTCAATCACTGACCGAAACCAACCTGGCCAAACGTTTCTTAAAGGCTATGCTGCCGGCGGGGTTAAGCATGGGGCTGATTTTATCCAGGCATTTTCCCGAATTGACCGCCTTTGAAGAAAACCGCCTTAAAGCGCTGGCTTGTGAACGTGATGGCTGGCATAAAGATGCAGTGTTGTACTGGCAGAAATGTGTTGAAGCTTTAAAAAAACAGCCGGCCGAATCCTTAAAAATTGCACTGATACTGCGCCATATTGCCGGATTTTTTCCTGAGCATGAACAGTTGCAATGGCTGGAGGAAAGCCTGAAATATGATCCTGATGACACTGAGACAATAAACAAACTGTCACATCATGATTATTTACCTGATGAAATAGCAGCCGCTGAGGATATTTCACTGGAATCCTTATTTAATGATTTACCGGATGAACAGTGGCAGCAGCTTTCAGATAAAGCCGATGAACTGATGCAGGAAAACACCATCGAACAATGGGCGGCTTGTTTTCAGCAGCAGGCCGGCGATATCGATTTGCTTAAAACCATTGAAGCACACCCGGAAATATTAGGTGCTTTAGCGATGTTAAAAGCCGCAGAGGAGTTGGGCATGGATAGCGGCGTCACCCTGAAAATACTGTTGCAGGCAGTCAAATGAATCCTTATGAAATTTTAAAAATCCCCTTAGATGCCGACGACAGAATCATCAAACAGGCTTATTTGCAACAGGTTAAACAGTACCCGCCCGAGCGGGAACCGGAACAGTTCAAATGCATTAAAGAAGCCTATGACATGATTAAGGATGAGTACAGCCGGTTAAATTATCATTTGTTCAATGAGCCAGGCATTGCTTTTGAAGACTGGTTGAATCAGGCTGTGAATATCAAACCCGCTGAGCAGTTCAGCTTCGAGCAGTTTGAACAGTTGCTATGGGTTGCTGTCGATAATCCGGCTTTTCTCGATAAAATAACGGCTTGCCCGAAATGACTGCGGACGACAAAAAAAACGACCTGTTAGCGCAATTTAAGGATTATCTTCAGGCTCAATTGGATGATGAGGCGTTATCTTCCCCTCCACCTGATTTGAATACCCTGCTGACCGAAATCAGCTGTCTGAAAACTGAAGTAAAGGCCGAATCCCGGCAGTTTAAAAATACTCTTGATGAACTGCAAGCCGCTTTCAAACAGCTGGAACAGGACAGAAAACAGGATGAATATCGACAGCAACTGTTTTTGCAGGATTTTCTGGAAATATATGACAGTCTGTACGAAGGGCTGGAAATCCTTAATCATTACCGGCCGGTGAACGGACTATTCAGACATTCCTGCAAACAGGATATTCATTTTATTAAGCAGTTCAGGCAAGGCCAGCAGATGACATTAAAACGCCTGGAGCAATTACTGCAGCGTCATCAGATTGTTGCGATGGATTGCCAGGGAAAGGTATTTAATGCTGAAACAATGACAGTTGTTGAAACTGGCGCGGACCGGCATTGTCCAAATGGTGTTGTGCTGGCAGAGCTGCGTAAGGGTTTTTTATACCAGGGGCAGGTGTTCAGACTGGCAGAAGTTAAGGTCAACAAACTGGAAGACTTATAATGAATGACATCATAATCGGAATTGATTTAGGTACCACCCATTCGGAAGTTGCCATTATTGAAGAGGGCAATGTCCGGGTACTGGCGGATGCCGGACAAAAACTGCTACCTTCGGTGGTTGCGGTGGATGAACAGGGCAAAATTCTGGTCGGAGAAGTCGCCAAAAACCAGGCATTGCTGTTTCCGGAGCGAACGATACGCTCAGTCAAGCGATTGATGGGGCAGGATGTGACTGTCGAACTGGCCAATCAGCATTATACGCCGCAGGAAATTTCAGCGATTATTCTCAGAAAGCTGAAAGAAATTGCTGAGCTACATCTTCAGCAGCCGCTTAACAAAGCGGTGATTACCGTTCCGGCCTATTTCTCCGATGCTCAACGCCAGGCAACCCGGGAAGCCGGTGAAATTGCAGGGCTTGATGTGGTGCGTATTATTAATGAGCCGACTGCGGCGGCTTTAAGCTATGGCGCCAACCTTGAAGAATCCAAAAAAATACTGGTTTATGATTTGGGCGGCGGTACTTTTGATGTCTCGGTTGTCAGTATCGAATCGGGAGTAGTAGAAGTGTTAGCCAGCCATGGCAACAATCATTTAGGAGGAGATGATTTTGACCGCAAAATCGTGGATTATCTGGTCACATTTATCCAGCAACACCATGACCTGGATATTCGCCAGAACCGCAAGGCCATGGCGCGATTAAACCGGGCGGCAGAGCAGGCAAAATGCACCCTGTCAGACCAGCCTTATGCACAGATTGAAGAAGAGTTTTTAATCGCTCTGCCGGATGGCAGTCCACTGAATTTATCCGTTGAATTATCGCGAATGCAATTTGAAGCGATGATTGAAGAAGATATAGAAGCCACACTGGATGCAGTACAGATTGCGTTGAAAGATGCAAAACTTAAAGCGGCTACATTGGATGAGATACTGCTGGTTGGTGGCTCAACCCGTATTCCTTGTATTCAACAGCGCCTGCTGAACGAGCTGGGAATCCAGCCGCACAGCGAAATAGATCCGGATTTATGTGTGGCGATGGGCGCGGCAATTCAGGCCGGGATTATCAGCGGCCAGCAACAACAGACTATTCTGGTGGATGTTACGCCGTACAGCTACGGAACGTCAGCTATAGGCAATTTGAATGGCAGTTTTTATCCCTTCGTCTATGTGCCGATTATTCAGAAAAACATGGCCTTGCCGGTGAGTAAAACAGAAGCCTTTGAAACCCATTATGACGGTCAGCCATTTATTGATATCAGCATCTACCAGGGGGAAGACCCGGATGCCATGAACAATATCAAAATCGGCGAGTTCCGCGTGGAAGGGTTGCAGGATGTTCCGGCCGGCAATGTGGTGACGGTCACGCTGTCGCTTGATTTAAACGGCATACTGCAAGTGACTGCACGGGAAAAGGCCAGCGGCCTGGAAAAGCATATTCGCATCAAAAACGCACTGGCTCAGCTGGATAATGATGCAATTGAAACTGCCAGGCAACGAATCACCGGCCTGTTTGCGCATCTTGAAAACGGTGCTCAGTTTGAAGAGCCGCCGGAAGCTGTGCCTGTCCCTGAAATTGAACAGGCTGAACAATTGCTGGGCAAGGCACAAAACCGCTTGGCATCAGTTTCAGCAGAAGATGAAGCCGATATTCAGGAATTAATCGCCAAAATCAGGCAATGTATCAGTCAGCAGGATATTGTCGCATTGGATGAGCATGTCAGTAGATTGGCTGATATTCTTTATTACCTGGAATCATGATTGTTCGCTGTCCATGCTGCCGGGCCAGCCTTAAAGGCGCAATGCAATGCCCGCGCTGCCGGGCTAATCTGGAAAATATCATTAAAGTACAGCACTCAGCCCGGCAGTATCTGAAAAAAGCCATACAGGATTGGAATGCAGGCTGTTTTGAGTCCAGCCTGAACGCGCTGGAACAGTCGTTTAAATTACATAAAACCCGCTTTTCCTGCATTGTTCAGGATTTCTTTATCCGCCGGCAATATTGTGATGTGCTGGAAATGCTGGCTGAAAATGATATTCAGGGTGCCCGACAACGGCTGTATCAGGGCCGCCGACTGTTATTCAAAAACCACATATTGCAGCAGTTACATTTTTTTATTGAGCATAAAGCGTTGTCACAGCCTGTCAGGATTGAGGCAGTTGCAAACGGGAAAAATAATCCGCCAGTTTGATACGAATCGGCATAAAATAAATATTCATTCCCGCTTCCTCTGCCAGCTTGATGGCCTGTCTGGAAAAATCAATATTCCAGTCGTAATCAGGTCTGAAGTTGGCTGGAAACTGAACCTTGTTTTTTACTTCCCAATAATGTTTCGATGATTCTGTGGTGATGGGGCTTAAGCCGATAAAGGTTTCCAGTCCCTGCATCTGCTCTATATAAATTTCTATCATACGGATATCATAAAACGGCTGGGAAAAGAAACCATCTGCGCCGGCATCCACCTTGCGTTTGATATAAATACATTCATCCTGAACGCCGGAGCGATGTGGGTCGAAGCCTGCATAGGTTTTTATGGCGGGAAATCTTTTTTTAATTTCCCGGGTCAAATCCAGCACACTGGTGTTATAAAACACCCGGTTTAAACCATCAGGCGGATCACCTGTCACCAGCAGGACATGATCCAGCTCATACTGCTCAATAATCTGATAAATTTTTCCTTCGTTTAAATCAAAGTCGATTGCTCTGAAATGAGGAATGAATTGATGTTTGTCGCGATTGATTTTATGAACACATTCCCAGCTACGAATACTGAAACGCTGTATGTCGGGCACATTTATCAACTTGATGGCAGAACCTAAGGAACTGGCAAACTGATATTGTTCTGTAAAGGCCTGTTCGGTACGCGGTACAATTTCAAATGAAAATTTCATGTATGATATTCACGAATCCTGTGATGTTTTTTCGTTGTCTTGAAAATAATAATTATATCGGGTTTTAGACTTTATTGGGGGGTAAACATGACTTTTGCAGCCTTGGGCAAACTGATTATTCTGCTTATATGGCCATTGGTTTTTCTGGTCATTTTGTATTTCAGCAACAAAGAAAAATTTAAACAGCGTTTAAAGCAGTTTAAATGGCGGGATTGGGATAAAAACTAAGCTTAATCCAGCCTTGTCATTGTAGTGCCAGACAGCTAAAAATAATTGATAAAAATCCGGGTTAAGATCTTTTTTTGAAACGGCGGGTGCGCTTATTCTTAAGCGATTTTGGTTTGTCCGGAATAAGGTCAAAAATAACCAGCACATAAAGTCCGCCCATTTTTGATTTGGAAAACGTGACTTCCGCCTCATGCAGACTGGCAATTCGGTGAACGATGGAAAGCCCCAATCCGCTTCCTTCGGTTTTATTGGCCGTTTCAACTGAGCGATAGAACCGCTGTGTCAAGCGGCTGTATTCTTCTTTTTTAATACCAGGCCCATTATCTTCCACGCTAAACCAGAGTTTGTTTTTTTCTCTGACGGTACAGA
>CAYLNS010000057.1:0-12692 GCA_964385115.1 uncultured Methylomarinum sp. | reverse complement strand
TACATCCGTGTAGGCTTGTATGTGACATCCATGTCACATACACTTCTTCCGTAAACAACTGATATTAAATAGTATTTCTTTTTTAAAGTACGCTGAGTAGATACATGAAAACAAATAAAATTTTTGATCCAGACTGTAAAGAATGTCCTCGTCTGGCGAGTTTTCTTGCAGAAGTAAAACAAAAGTATCCCGATTATCATGCCGCCCCGGTTGCGCCATTTGGAGCGGATTTACCGCAGTTGCTGATTGTCGGCCTGGCACCGGGAATGCATGGCGCCAATGCAACCGGTCGGCCTTTTACCGGAGACTATGCCGGATTATTGTTATATCAGGCGCTCTATGATTTTGGCTTCAGCAATCAGTCTGAATCCTTAAAGCTGGGAGATGGGTTACAGTTGAAAAATTGCCGGATTACTAATGCGGTAAAGTGTCTGCCGCCGCAAAACAAACCTCAGGGCGGTGAAACCAATCAATGTAATCACTTTTTGACAGCGGAAATACAGGCTTTGCCGGAAGATGCCGTTATTCTGGTATTAGGCAGTATTGCCCATCAGGCAGTGTTAAAAGCCTATCAATTAAGACTGGCCAGTATTCCCTTTGGGCATAACAAACAGGCAGTCTTGCCCGATGGAAAAATTCTGATTAGTTCTTATCATTGCAGTCGTTATAATGTTCAGACAAAAAGATTGACTCCGGAAATGTTTGCTGATGTATTTAAAAGCATTCGCCAGCATCTAAAATGAAGTAATTGATTGCAGTGGAACAGGAAACTATCCCCTCAAATTTTGATATCAAGAATTTTTTAAAAAACCTGACACATAGTCCCGGTATTTATAAAATGCTGGATGAGAAAGGGGAAATTCTTTATATCGGCAAAGCCAAGAACCTGAAAAACCGGGTTTCCAGTTATTTCAGAAGCCAGTCAGCTTCGCCCAAGCAGCAGGCCATGGTGGCTAAGATTGCTTCCATTGAGGTAATGCTGACACATACGGAGGGGGAGGCATTGCTGCTGGAAAGTCAGCAAATCAAACGCTACAAGCCTCGCTATAATATTTGTTTACGCGATGATAAATCATACCCTTATGTGTTTATCAGCGAGCATAAATTTCCTCAGCTTACCTTTCATCGGGGAGCAAAAAAACGCAAAGGTCAGTATTTTGGGCCTTACCCCAGTGCCGGTGCGGTTCGGGAAACGCTTAAATTACTGCAAAAAATTTTTCCGGTCAGACAATGTGAAGATTCTTTTTACAGCAACCGGACCCGGCCTTGTTTACAATATCAGATCGAGCGATGTACGGCCCCCTGCACCGGTCTGGTCAGTGAACAACGATATCAGGAAGATTTAGATAATACGGTTTTGTTTCTACAGGGCAAAGGGAATCAATTAATTGACCAATTAATTGCAAAAATGGAAAAAGCCTCTCAGCAACTGGAGTTTGAGCAGGCGGCGGTGTATAGGGATCAGATTTTGCGTCTTCGCTCGGTACTGGAAAAACATTTTGTTTTAGGTGAAAAAGGCGATGTGGATATTATTGCCTGCGCCACCCAATCAGGCAGTGCCTGTGTACAGGTGTTTTTTATCCGTAAAGGTCAGAATTTGGGGAATAAGACTTTTTTTCCCAAAATGACCGAATCCCATGAGCCAGGCAATATTTTGCAGGCATTTATTGCCCAGTATTATCTGGACAGACAATTACCGACAGAAATCATTGTCAGCCATGCGCTTCCTGAGACTGATTTATTGACAGAAGTATTATCAAAACAGGCGCAACATCAGCTTGTAATCAGTACGAATGTCAGGGGCGAACGGGCAAAATGGCTGCAAATGGCGGCAACTAATGCCGAGAATTCGCTAAAGAGTCAGTTGGCCGATAAACAAGGCATATATGCCCGATTCCTGAGTCTGCAGGAAGAACTGGGTTTGCAGGAATTACCTAAAAGGCTGGAATGTTTTGATATCAGCCATACCCAAGGCGATCAGACTGTCGCCTCGTGTGTGGTTTATTCGCTGGAAGGGCCGCTGTCTGCAGCTTACCGGCGATTTAACATAGAAGGAATAGAGCCGGGGGATGATTATGCGGCAATTCATCAGGCCGTTTATCGACGCTTTAAGCGAATGAAAAAAGGCGAACATCAAGCCCCTGATATTTTATTCATAGATGGCGGTAAAGGACAGGTGAATGAAGCAGTCAAGGCATTATCTGAATTAGCGGTAAATAATGTTATGATAGTGGGCGTTTCGAAAGGTCCCGACAGAAAAGCGGGAATGGAAAAGATTATTTTGCCGGATCAGGATCAGCCTGTGGATATAACACCGGGCGCTTCTGCCTTATTGTTGATTCAACATATCCGGGATGAGGCTCACCGCTTTGCGATAACCGGGCACCGGCAAAGAAGGGCAAAAGCGAAGAAAAAATCGGTTTTGGAAGATATCAAAGGGCTGGGGCCTAAAAGAAGACAGACTTTATTAAAACAGTTCGGCGGATTACAAGGTGTTTCCAAAGCAGGCGTTGAAGCATTGAGTAGTGTAGACGGTATCAGTCGACAATTGGCACAGAGAATATACGACAGTTTTCACCACTGACATGGCACACGATTTTAATTTACCTACTTTGTTAACATTGTTACGCATAGCCTTGATTCCGATTTTGGCTATTGTGTTTTATCTTCCCTGGCAATATGCCAATATTGCCTGTACAGTTATTTTTATTTTAGCCGGCGTCACCGATTGGCTGGATGGTTATCTGGCCAGAAAAATGAATCTGGAAACCGCATTCGGCGCATTTCTGGATCCGGTTGCTGATAAATTAATGGTGGCATTTGTACTGGTGTTACTCGTCCAGTCTGAGGCTTCACCCTATCTGGCAATTCCGGCGGCCGTGATTATAGGACGGGAAATCACCATTGCATCCTTAAGGGAATGGATGGCCGAAATCGGACAAAGAGCCAAAGTCAAAGTCTCTCAGTTAGGTAAATGGAAAACCAGTGTGCAAATGACTGCCATTGGTTTTTTATTGTACAAAGAGGATGTCTTTGGATTACCTGTCAATTTAATTGGCTACGGCTTACTTTATATTGCAGCATTTTTAACCTTATGGTCTATGGTTAATTATTTAATGGCGGCAGTTTCTACATTAAGAGAATAATGAGTCACTATTGGGCTTTTAATTTTTAAATGTTTTCAACTATTCAGCGTATTTAGGTATTTAATATCAATTACTTACTCCAGAAGATGCCGTACACATCCATGTAGGTTTGTATGTGACATCCTTGTCACATACACTTCTTCCGTAAGCTACTGATATTTGTTTTTTAAAGTACGCTGAGTAGATACGTTTTGATTAAATAAAACCGGTCGAATAGTCCCATAACTTTTGGATAATGTGTAAAAGATTTTAATATAGGCAGCAATACAGGCTGTATAAAAAGATGGAACAAGAAAAAGAAAAGCAACCAAAGAAAACAGTCAATAAGGATGATATCTTGCTGGTGTCGTTAAAATTATTTGCAGAAAAAGGGTATTTCAATACTTCGCTTTCTGATATTAAAGATGCCTGTGAGCTCAAAACAACCAGCGCCATCTATCAGCATTTTAAAACCAAACAATCCATTGCCGAAGCGCTGTACGATAATATTCTGGATAGTCTGAGTATTTCAATTGATGATATACGCAGAAGAAACCGCAAATGTTCGGAACAACTCAGAGAGATAGTTGATTTACTCTTCAAGCTGACCGATGATGCGCCGGAAGTCATGACCTTTTTGTTGCGAATCAAGGTTGATGAATTTTTACCGGATTATCCACCTATGCTGGAAACAGCGCCTTTTTCAAAAATCAGACGTATTTTGCAAAACGGGATTAAAGAAGGTGAGATTCGCTTATCAGATCCTTTGATGGCTTATGCCAGTTTTTTTGGCATTATCAACCAGGTGTTGGAAATGGTTTTATCAGGCAGCTTGAATAAAGAGGCAGACAGTTATCAATCGCAAACCTGGGTGATTGCCTGGGGTTGTATTGCCAAAAAGTAAGGCCTGCTGGTTGTATAAAAATAATACAGCAGCAGAAAGAATGCATAAAATGCAGGGTGTTAAGCGTTTTACACGCATTGTCCTCAGCGTTATCCACAGATAATGTGGATAACACCGGGAGGTTAAATATTCTCTGTTTGCTGGAGATGTTTTAAATCGTCAATAACCTGCATGGCATGTTGTCCCGGTGATACTTTTCGGTAAATCCGGGCAATTTTTCCTTCAGGATTAATGATAAAAGTTTGTCGTTTGCAAAAGCGTATGGGGCCAAGCTTAAACAGACAACCATATTGCTGACTGACTTTACCGCTGGTATCGCTTAATAACGGAAAAGGAAGCTGTTGTCTGCTGATAAAACGCTGATGACTATCACTGGAATCGGTATTGATACCTATTATTTTTGTATTGAGCGCCAGTATTTCCTGATAAGCATCTCTAAAATTACAGGCCTCTGCTGTGCATCCGGGGGTATTGTCTTTTGGATAAAAAAACAATACCAACCAATGCCCTTTAAAATCGTCCAGTGTCACTATTTGCTGATGGCTGTCGGGTAATTGAAATGCTGGTGCTGTTTGATTGATTTCTAATTTGGTCATAGTGATAAAAGTTTTTTGACAGGGTGATAATATGCAGGAAATTCTTCTGGGTGGCAATGCACAAAAGCAATTAATCATGAATGCCGCCATGGGTAATCGTCATGGTGTTATTTCAGGAGCGACAGGGACTGGAAAAACAGTAACCTTGCAAATTCTGGCAGAAGGATATTCCAGAATAGGCGTGCCGGTCTTCATGGTGGATATGAAAGGGGATTTATCCGGGATTGCCAAGCCCGGACAGGAACATCCTAAAATCACCGAAAGAATACAGTCTATCGGAATAGATAACTTCCAGTTCAAAGGTAACCCGACCGTATTCTGGGATATTTTTGCCAAGAATGGGCATCCGGTTCGCACCACAATTTCCGATATTGGGCCATTATTGCTAAGTCATTTGTTGGAGTTAAATGATACTCAGTCGGGTATTTTATACAGTTGCTTTAAGATTGCCGATGATCAGGGGCTGCTGTTGCTGGATTTGAAAGACTTGCAATCCATGCTGATGTGGATGACTGATAATGCGCGGGAATTAAAATCGGAATATGGTCATATTTCTTCAGCCAGTATTGGCGCGATTCAACGTCGATTATTAGTCCTGGAAGAGCAGGGAGCGGCGAATTTCTTTGCAGAGCCGGCTTTGGACCTGGATGATATTCAGCATGTTGATTTTTCTGGGCAGGGAGTTATCAGTGTGCTGGACGCGACGATTCTGATTAATAAATCCCCTCGCTTATATGCGGCCTTTTTACTCTGGATGCTGTCTGAGCTTTATGAAACATTGCCTGAAGTGGGCGATGCGGACAAACCCAGATTGGTTTTGTTTTTTGATGAAGCCCACCTTTTATTTGACCGGGCGCCCAGAGTGCTGATTGATAAGATTGAGCAAATTGTTCGCCTGATTCGTTCCAAAGGGATTGGTGTGTATTTTATCAGTCAGAGTCCGTTGGATATTCCGGAAGATATTTTGGGGCAGCTTGGCCTTAAAATTCAACACGCCTTAAGAGCCTACACACCCAAAGATAAAAAAACCATCAAGGCCGTTGCCAGCACTTTCAGGGCTAATCCAGAACTGGATACCGAGCAAGTGATAAAGGAGCTGAAAACGGGTGAGGCCTTGGTTTCAGTATTAAATCCCGATGGTAGTCCGACACCGGTAGAAAGAATCCTGATGAGACCACCGGAATCCAGAATCGGGCCATTGACTGAAGCAGAAAGAAAAGAGTTGATTTCACGATCGCCTATTCAAGGGCGATACGATGAAGTGATTGACAGGGAGTCGGCCTATGAACTGCTTAAACAAAAAGCCGAAAAAATGGCTGAAATCCAGGAACAACAGAAAAGCGTAAAAAAGCGGCGTTCAACTTCAAGAAGCAGCTCTCGGCAAAGTGTCGGGGAAGCTTTGCTAAAAAGCGCAGCCAGAAGTATCGGCAGTCAGATAGGCCGGCAGATTATCCGTGGGATTATGGGCTCTTTATTGGGTGGGCGACGTTAAACGAGCAGTTTTGATATTGAGCTGTTTGATGGCAGGATTCAACGGATGGAAATCATTAAAACTGACCCTGCTCGGGTCAGTTTTAATCAAACAGATTACATCTTCATTGAAGAGCCACACTTGCCCTCACCACATTTTCCTTCCATGGGTTTTTTAGGGGCAGGTACAGGCTTGTTACCGGCACATTTGCCTTCGACCATTTTGTCTTCATTGCTTTTCATCATGGAGCTGCCGCATTTTCCTTCACCGCAGGCTCCATCCTTCATTTTCATGCTTCCTTTCTTGTCAGAATCGGCCTCAGCCATATTCATATAGCCTGAAGATAATTCAGTCAGTGTAAAAGGGTTGTCTTCAACAGGTGTTTCATTGGCCTGGACCGATGAAAGACTCAAACCGGATAAAATAGAGGTGCCTAATGCAATGTATAAAGGGGAATGAGTGTTTTTCTTCATTATGTTTCCTCGTAAAAGAAAGGACTAAAGGATAAGCGTCAGGAACTCTCGGAAATAAAGTCAAAAGTCCCTGCTACAAACAGATGTGAATAATTCAAATCTTGTTTATGAGACAGACGATAGGGTAGATGGTTCAGAGATTAAATGCAAGTCGAGCCTGTGCGAAAGCTTAGGCGTGATTAATCAAGGGATGGGCAGGATTGTAACAAGCGTTTCCCCGCACAGAGCGGGGAAACGATTAGCTGAATTATTCCAAGACGTTGTTGAAATTTTTGGCTTTTTGTAGAACCTCAGCCTCTGCTGCAGCAGTAGTGGGGCCAGAACCTGTTAAGTGTTCAGTTTCACGGCTTTTTAGCAGAATGACGCCGGTAATTGAAATAGCAGCCATGATGCCAACAATCAGTAGAAAGTTATCTTTTTTTTCTTCAGCCATTTTTAATTCCTCTTGGTATATTTATTTTAATAATTTTAAAAAACCCTTAAAGGGAAGCAATATAAATTGCCCGTCGAAAGTTAGTATTGTTATTTAGTCGACACCTTATTTGTATCATGACAAAAGGTTTCGTGTCAAAGCTATTTTGTTATTTTTATCAGGATGAATTTTTTTTGAAGAAAATAATTACTAGTTTCTGTGTAATGGTTTGAAAACAAACAGAAAAACAAAATTAGAAGGTTATCTTTTTAGAGTATTTTAATATACTGTTTGTGCGAAAAATGGTAGGGAGTTTCGGAGTTTTTTTTGGCTTTTAAATGACAGAATTGAGCTTTTTAAAAATCCAGTTCACGATTATCGAATTTTTCCGATAATTTTAACAATACAAAAACAGCGCCAGTTCCGCCATGTTTCGGTGCCGTAGAACAAAAGGCAAGTACATCCTGATGCTGGCGCAACCAGATATTGACATCATTTTTTAGAATGGGATAGTCATTGGCTGAGCGATAACCTTTACCATGAATAATATGAACACAGCGACAGCCTTGTTCTACGCAGTCGTGTAAGAAACGGGCTAAATGCTGTCTGGCCTGTTGACTGGTCAGGCCATGTAAATCCAGGTCTGCATCCAGCCCGTAATAACCTTTGCGCAGTTTTTTTAAAATATTTTTCTGTAAGCCTGGGGATAAATAGGCCAGCCGGTCCTCATTTGCAAGCTTATCCAGTGCTCCAGATAAATCGGCTGTAAAGGGATTGCCAGGCTCCAGAGGCGAAGATTTTGGGACAGGGCGCGGCTTCTTTACGTTTTCAAATGTTACGGTATCGTTTTTTACCGGTTTGACTTCGCCAATAGACTGCCGGAATAGAGCCGAATCTTCTGCTGAAAGTATTTTTTTTGCCACGCTAACTGATTTTGAAGTAGTTTTTTTGCTAATATGGCTGATTTTATAGTGTTTTAGAGTGATATGCACATACTGATAAGCAATGATGATGGATATCAGGCTCAAGGGCTGGAAGTTTTGGCCGAGTCACTTAAGCAAGTGGCGGATGTGACCGTGGTTGCGCCGGATAAAAACCGCAGTGCGGCGAGCAATTCACTGACGCTGGAGATGCCTTTAAGAGCTGGAACCGCAGCAAACGGCTATATCTTCGTTGATGGTACACCCACAGATTGTGTGCATTTGGCTATTACCGGATTGTTGAACAATGAACCGGATATGGTTTTTGCAGGCATCAATCATGGTGCCAATCTGGGGGATGATGTTTTATATTCAGGAACGGTGGCCGCGGCTACGGAAGGGCGTTTTTTAGGTTTGCCGGCGATTGCTATTTCAATGGTTTCCAGCAATCCAGTCCATTTTGATACAGCGGCCCATGTAGCCCATAAGTTGCTGCAAAAGGTTAAACGTTATCCGCTGCCCAAAGATACATTGTTAAATGTTAATGTGCCCGATGTTGATATTGACAGTCTCAACGGTTTTCAGGCAACGCGACTGGGACAACGACACAAGGCCGAGCCGGTGATTAAGGCTAAGGATCCGCGTGGGCGGGAGATATTCTGGGTAGGGCCACCCGGAAGTGAGCAGGATGCTGGTCCCGGAACGGATTTTTTTGCCGTTAAAAACAATTATGTATCGGTGACACCTTTGCAGCTGGACTTAACCCGTTACGATCGGATTGATACCATTGGTCAGTGGCTGGACGAGGACAGCGCATCATGAATCAGCGTTTGCAAGGTATTGGCATGACCTCTCGCCGGACGCGGGAGCGAATGATACAGCGATTGATAGAGCAGGGTATTCGGGATAAGCGGGTGTTAATGGCTATGGTGGAGACTCCCCGGCATATTTTTGTGGATGAAGCGCTGGCCAGCCGTTCCTATGAAGATACTCCCTTACCCATTGGCCATAATCAAACCATTTCCCAACCTTATATTGTTGCCAGAATGACCGAACTGTTGCTGGAAAAAGGCGAGCCAGAAAAGGTACTGGAAATTGGCACCGGCTGTGGTTATCAAACCGCAATTCTTGCCCAGTTGGCAAAAAAAGTTTACACGGTGGAAAGAATCGCCCCGTTATTAAAAAAAGCCAAAAATCATTTATGGGAACTGGGCTTAAAAAATATCAGCTATTTACACAGCGATGGAGGCTGGGGCTGGCCGGAAAATGCGCCTTATGATGCCATTCTCGTCGCCGCCGCACCCCAGGAAATACCTGAAGCCCTGCTACAGCAAATGGCCCCCGGAGGCGTAATGGTGATACCGGTTGGAAAAGAGCATGGGCAGCAGGTGTTACATCGAATTACACGGACAAATGGCGGATTTGAAGACGAGATATTCGAACGTGTCAGCTTTGTCCCTTTTCTCTCAGGAAAAATATAATGTTTAAACAGCTTTACGATAAGGTTTTAAATTGGTCCAGGCACCGGCATGCAGAAAAATACCTGGCAGGCTTAAGCTTTGCCGAGTCTTCATTTTTTCCGGTACCGCCGGATGTAATGCTGGCGCCCATGGTTTTGGCCGAACCGGATAAAGCCATACGACTGGCGCTGTTAACGACGATAGCCTCTGTTTTTGGCGGTATGCTGGGCTATAGCATCGGTTATTTTCTGTTTGACAGCATTGCCCCGTGGTTGCAGGAAAGTCGTTACTGGGACAAATATTTAACGGCGGAAAGCTGGTTTAAGGAGTGGGGCGTCTGGGCTGTATTTGTGGCCGGGTTCTCTCCCATACCTTATAAAGTCTTCACGATTGCTGCGGGCGTGTTGCAAATGGCCTTTATTCCTTTTGTACTGGCTTCAGCGATTGGTCGTGGCGCCCGTTTCTTTTTGGTGTCTATCCTGATTTCGGCCGGTGGTGAAAAGCTGGAATCCGGATTAAGAAAATATATGGACTGGATTGGCTGGGCGGTTGTTGTCCTGGTCGCGTTGGGGATAGTGATTTATCAATATGTCTAAGGAAAACACACATTATCTGGTCGGTATTGATTTGGGGACGACGCATTCAGTTGTTGCCTGTAAAGATATTTCAAAAGCTGACCAGGCCATCGAAATATTTGAGATTCAGCAATTAGTGGCCCCCGGTGAAGTGGCCGCCCGAAAATTACTACCTTCAGTGCGTTATCATCCGGCACAAGGCGAGATAAGCGCAACGGATACTACCTTTTCAACAGCGGGCGAAAAAGCCGTTATCGGTGAGGCGGCCAGAGTGCTGGGCGCCAAATCACAGGGCCGGCTGGTCAGCAGTGCCAAAAGCTGGCTGTCGCATCCTTCAATCGATCATAGCGCCGCTATTTTGCCCTGGGGCAGCCCTGATGAAGTGGAGAAGGTTTCCCCTATTGAAGCCAGCGCCAGTTATCTGGCTCATATCCGCATGGTCTGGAACCAGCAACATCCCGATGCCTTGCTGGAAAAGCAGGATATCGTCATAACCGTACCGGCATCATTTGATGAATCAGCCAGAAACCTGACTCTGGAGGCGGCCCGAATGGCCGGACTCAAACAGATAAGATTACTGGAAGAGCCGCAAGCCGTTTGTTACGACTGGTTAAGACGCCATGCCGGAAATATTGACAAGGAGCTGGCCGATGTCCATTTATTGCTGGTCTGTGATGTCGGCGGGGGCACCACCGATTTAACGCTGATTAAAGTTGAACCGGGCCAGCCAGAACCTCGTCTGACACGTCTGGGTGTCGGTGATCATTTAATGCTGGGAGGTGATAATATTGATTTGGCGCTGGCGCGACTGGCTGAAAGCCGCCTGGTCACCGGGGAGCAGAAGCTGAGCACAGCCGAATTATCCCAATTGATAGAACAATGCCGCCAGGCCAAAGAACTGTTACTGGCGGATGATGCGCCGGAGAAAGTCAATGTCACCTTATTAGGAGGCGGCTCCCGCTTGATTGGCGGTTCGCGCAGCACCGTGCTGGAACGCGATGAAGTCAGAAAAATTGCCCTGGATGGTTTTTTCCCCATTTCAGAGCTGAATGAATTGCCGGATCAAAAACGCAGCGGGGTTATGGAATTTGGTCTGCCCTATGCGGCTGATCCGGCCATCAGCAAGCATATTGCCGCTTTTCTGCATAATCACGAACAGGCGGCAAAACAGGCGCTGGGAAAAGACAACATTGTCCCCGATGCCTTGTTACTTAATGGCGGCGTATTTCGCAGCCGACCAATAACCCAGCGCTTGATTGAGGTTTTAACACACTGGGGCGCATCCAGACCGCCGCAACTACTTGAAAACAAACACCCGGAACTGGCCGTTGCCAGCGGCGCCGTCAGTTATCTGCTGGCCAGACGTGATAAAAAAATCCGTATCGGCGGCGGCTCGGCCCGCAGTTTCTTTCTGATAATTGACAGCCAGGATAAGCAGCAACAGGGAGTCTGTATTTTGCCCAAAGGTACAGAAGAAGGGCAGGAGATTATTTTAAAGCAACATAAATTCGCGCTGAAAGTCGGCCAACCGGTACGTTTTAACCTGGTCTCGGCCAGTATGGAAGGTGATTTTAAGCCAGGGCAGCTGGTGGATATTGATGAGCGTTTTCATGTGCTGCCGCCTTTGGCAGTCGCCTTGTCGGGGGAAAGCAATTCAGAAGTGACAGTACAATTGGCCGCCACCCAGACCGAAGTCGGCACCTTAAAAATCCAGTGTGTTTCCATTGAAAACCCCGAACATCGCTGGGATGTTGAATTTCAGGTGCGTAGAAAAGCCAATACGCCACTGGTCAACGACAAACTGCCTGAAGCCTTTACAGCAGCCGCCGAGAAAATCCGTACTGTTTTCGGCCCCCGTTCTAAACAGGCAAACCCCAAAGCCGTAAAAGCATTGCGGGCTGAGCTGGAAAAAATCCTGGGAATGAATCGAAATGACTGGGATACGACGTTATTACGGGCATTGTTTGATGTATTGCTGGAAGGCATCAAATATCGCCGCCGTTCAGAAAATCATGAACGGGTCTGGTTTAGCCTGGCAGGTTTTTGTCTGCGTCCCGGTTTCGGTTTTCAACTGGATGACTGGCGGGTTGAACAGTTATGGAAAATCTATCCCCACGGTTTGCAGTTTGTTAATGAACGACAAAACTGGACAGAATGGTGGAATTTATGGCGACGCATAGCCGGTGGGCTGGACGAATCAGCCCAGCAACAATTACTCAAAGATATCAGCCGCTTTATCAATCCCGCCACCGCACGACAGGCCGGAGTGTTAAAGCAGACCAAATTACGAGGTTATGAAGACATGGTACGCTTGTCCGGTGTATTGGAGCGTTTATCGGTGAAAGAAAAAACAGAACTGGGGCAGTGGTTGTTAAAACGTCTGCAAAAAGCCAGTGAACCGGCACAGACATGGTGGGCGGTTGGCAGAATTGGCTCACGGCTTCCTTTTCATGGCAGCAGTCATAATATTATCCCGGCTGAGGTAGTACAAAACTGGCTGGAACAGGCATTAAAAGAAGACTGGAAGAAAAAGCCACAAGCCGGGTTTGCAGCCACACTGATGTCGCGGGTCAGCGGCGACAGAAATCTGGATATAGATGAAGCCATGCGTAAAAAAGTGCTGAACAAACTTAAAAGCAGCAAGGTTCCATCTTCATGGATAATGATGGTCGAAAGCTATCATGAGCTGAATGAAAAAGAAGAAAAGCAGATATTCGGCGAAGCCCTGCCGCCGGGATTGAAATTAATCTGATTTT
>CAYLNS010000056.1:8739-12702 GCA_964385115.1 uncultured Methylomarinum sp. | reverse complement strand
CTCTTAACTGACAATCACAAAACTGACGGCATCCAGCTTAAGCCTTGCAGCCTGAATATTTTCGGCACTGAGCTGAGCCATCTGTTGTAATTGTTCAATTTCTTCGGGCTTTATGGCCGCATTGACTTTCTGCAAACCGTGCAGCCGCTTGATTTCCTGTTCATAAGAACGATGCATGGTTTGTTCTGCCTGAATCAAAATCTCCTGCATGCTGGATTGGGCTTTTTGCTCGGCAATATTTATCAGTTCAACAATAAAATCACGCTGGCTCTGTAAAAAACGACTGATTTGATGTTTATCGAAACGCTGTTCTGTTTCCTGCATACTCGCATGACTGATTTCTTCAGACAGGTCTTTTTGTTGCTGATCCAACAAAATCCGTATCGGCGTCGGCGGCAAAAAACGCCCTATCTGTAATTCAGGCGGGGCACTGCATTCGACAATAAACAGCAACTCCAGCATAAAACGCCCGGCCTGCAAATCAGGATGTTGAATCACGCGGACCGTTGCATTGCCGGTTTCACTGGACAACACCATATCCATCGCCGCCGTCATCATCGGATGTTCTTCAGTCAGAAACTGCATATCCTCTCTTGCCAGAGCAATATCCCGATCGACGGTAACCGTCACGCCATCATCCTGGAGCATGGGAAAATGAGAAATTCTGAGATTTTCACTCGGCCGCAGAATATGACATTGGCGGGAATGGTATTCGACATCCACCCCGTAACAGTCAAACAAGTTCTCAAGATATGCCCACAAGGAATCATCCCGGTCACGTTGCTGCAATTTTTCAATCAATCCGGCGGCAATCTCCGGCCGACAGGAGTTCAGTTCCAGCAATGGATCCCGGCCTTTATGCAATTCCTCCTCAACCTGCTGGTATTGCAACCGGGTTTCATCGATCAATTGCTGAACATCACTGTCGTTTAATGACTGCAAAGCTGTCTGTAACAAGGATGCCACGCGATTTGCAACCTGCGCCGCACCGGAAAAATTATGCCGGAAAACATCCAGCCCTTCTTCATACCAGCGATAAAGCACATGCTGCTGGGTATTTTGGATATACGGCACATGAATCTGTATCACCTGTTTCTGCCCTATTCTATCCAGCCGACCAATCCGCTGCTGTAACAAATCCGGGTTATCGGGTAAATCAAATAAAATCAGATGATGAACAAACTGGAAGTTACGCCCTTCACTGCCGATTTCCGAACAAATTAATAATTGCGCGCGACTTTCTTCATCGGCAAAATAGGCCGCAGCACGATCCCGCTCGATAATTGACATACCTTCATGAAACACAGCCGAGGCAATACCGTAGCGGGTTCTTAATATCTTCTCCAGGCGGATGACTGTTTCAGGTTTTTTGCAGATTAACAGGGCTTTGTCACCGGCTAATGCCGTCAGTTTGTCCAGCAACCACTGTAAATAAGCATCCTCATTGCTATCATTTTTAATTAAATATCCATGACACTGCCTATCAGGAAAGCCTTTAACCGTCTGACGTGAATTTCTGAACAGAATTCTGCCGGTACCATGTTGATCCAGCAGTAAACGAATCAATTCGGCCCGGACTGGTTCTGATTTGTCCTCATCATTGACATGCGCCAGTAAAGCATCCGCCTGATCATGTTTAACAACGGCCTGTAGCTGACTCAGCTCATCCGGGCTGAGTGGCTGCTGCTTCAACAGGTTATGAACAATTTCCGCCACCGGCTCAAACTGCTTTTGTTCCTGCAAAAATTTTTCAAAACTGAAAAACCGGTCTGGATCCAACAACCTGAGCCGGGCGAAATGACTTTTAGCACCCATTTGTTCAGGTGTCGCCGTTAACAAAATAACCCCGGGCGTTATCGCCGCCAATTGCTCCACAAACTGATATTCCAGACTGACATTGTCTTCATCCCATTCCAGGTGATGCGCTTCATCAACAATCAGTAAATCCCAGTCAGCCGCTAATGCCTGCTCCATACGGTTGGGATGCTTGCTGAAAAAGCCCTGCGCACAGATAATCAGCTGTTCAGACAAAAATGGGTTGGCTTCATGGGTTTCCAGACAGCGTTCCTCATCAAACAAACTGAACTGCAGATTAAAGCGTCTGAGCATTTCCACCAGCCACTGATGCACCAGGGAGTCCGGGACAATAATCAATACCCGCCGGCTCAGGCCATTCAACAGGCGATAATGCGTAATCAACCCCGCTTCAATGGTTTTACCCAGTCCGACTTCATCGGCCAGCATGACTCTGGGTTGCATTCTGCCGGCGGCTTCATGGGCAATATAAATCTGATGGGGAATCAAAGACACCCGCGCCCCTTGCAGACCCTTAACCTCAGATTGCTGAAACCGCTGCTGCCTTTGCCAGGTGTCATAACGCAGCCGGAACCAGGAAGCCGGATCAAACTGACCGGTAAACAGCCTGTCCTGCGGCTTGTTAAACTGAATATGGTGATCCAGCTCCATTTCTACCAGCTCATGGCTGTTTCCCTGTGCATCAACACCCTGATAAGTCAGCACGCCCTGTTCTTCTGAAACCGACTGAACCGTTAATTTAAGTCCGTCGGATGATTCAATCGTGTCACCCTGACTGAATTCAACCCGGGTTAATGGCGCATTATCCCGGGCATAGACCCGCCTTTCACCGGTCGCCAGAAACAACACGGTAATGCGATTAAAATCCACATCCAGAATCAAACCCAGGCCCAGTTCCGACTCTGTATTACTGATCCAGCGTTGTCCGGGAACTATTTTATCCATCGCTTAACTGTTCACGATTTTTGAAATACCCACGGCCTCCCGTAGCTCCTGGATAAAAGGCGTGGCGATGGCTCTGGCTTTTTCTGCCCCGTCCTGAAGTTGCTCTTCGATATGTTCCGGCGCTTGTAACAAAGCTTCGTACCGCTCTCTGGCCGGTGCGATTTCATCGTTGATTTTTTCAAACAGAATTTTTTTCATTTCTCCCCAGGCGATGCCATCAGCATATTGCTGCCGGATGGCGGCCACTTCCTGCTCCGACGCAAAGGCCTGATAGATGCCAAACAAAGTACAACCTTCAGGATCTTTCGGCTCGCCCGGCTCCAGAGAATTGGTCTTGATTTTGTTAATCAGCTTTCTGAATTTCTTTTCTTTCTCAAACAGCGGGATGGTATTGTTGTAACTCTTACTCATCTTACGGCCATCCAATCCCAATATAGTCGCCGCATTTTCTTCTATGACCGCTTCCGGCAGGGTGAAATGTTCACCATAGATATGATTAAAACGGCTGGCAATATCCCGCGCCATTTCAATATGCTGAATCTGGTCTTTGCCCACCGGTACTTTATCGGCATTAAACATCAAAATATCCGCTGCCATTAAAATCGGATAACTGAAAAGTCCCATGGTAATGCCTTTATCCGGGTCAGTTCCATTCGCTTCCTCATTCTCGGCAACAGCCGCTTTATAGGCATGCGCCCGATTCATCAAACCTTTGGCCGTCACACAAGTCAACATCCAGGTCAGCTCCATGATTTCCGGAACATCAGACTGACGGTAAAAAACCGCATTGGAAGTATCCAGCCCCAAAGCAAGCCAGGTGGCTGCAATTTCCAGACTGGATTGTTTAACCCGGTCAGGCTCATGGCACTTAATCAGTGCATGATAATCGGCCAGAAAATAAAAAGGCCGGACATCATCATTTTTGCTGGCTTCGATTGCAGGACGAATGGCGCCGGCATAATTACCGAGATGTGGGGTTCCTGTCGTCGTAATTCCGGTCAGTACAATTGACTTGCTCATTGATAAATCCTGATTGTATTTAAAATGCTCAAAGGCAGGAAATATTACACAAATTACCCGGCTTCGTCACATCAATAAAAAATATTCATGCTCACGGCCTTGGCAATGATAAAATCAAGCCAGTTAGCAGCAACTGGAAAATTCTGGTTTTATTGGCTATAAATAGGTAAATAACAAAACAAC
>CAYLNS010000056.1:0-8639 GCA_964385115.1 uncultured Methylomarinum sp. | reverse complement strand
TTTTTATTAAAACAATGGCCAAACGCCAGGGGATGAATATGTTGGAATATGATGAAAAACGTAATTATATTCGCATGAATGTAGATTGTGACATCGACTATAAAACCATTGATTCAGATCAGAAAAAAAGCGGTGTCTGTACCTCTCTGAGTGGTGCGGGACTGTCTTTTATTGCTGATAGCCCTTATGAGCCTGGCATTGCCATGGATGTTTGCGTTAAACCCAAAAATTCGGTCACACCCCCCATGTCAGCGCTGATTGAAGTGGTGCGTTGTACCGAAAAAGAAAACCAGCAATATGAAATTGCTGCCATTATCAAGAGCATAAAAGGTAATTAACCCTTCTCACTTATGTATATCATCACCAAGGAAGTCTATTTTTGTTATGGACACCGACTCATGAATCACCCGGGAAAATGTCGTAATCTGCATGGTCATAGCGTCAAAGCCTCTATCTCCATTAAACAGGCACAATTGAACGAACAGGCAATGGTCTGCGACTTTTCCGATATTAAAGACTGTGTCGAAAACTATATTGACCAGCACCTTGATCATAATTTTTTACTACATAAAGACGACCCGATTATTCCGGCTTTAACAGCGGCCAACGAACGCTTTATGACGCTGGATGACCACCCCACTGCTGAAATCTTGAGCAAAATGATTTATCAACATATCAAACAGCAAGGGTTTAATGTTGATCAAGTGGTTTTGTGGGAAACGTCCAGCGCCAGCGCCTGTTACCGGGAAGACTGAGCATGAGTCTGGTTCACCCCGTCAATACCTCCTGGTGTCTGGAAAAAGTCTGTGAAGCCAATTACCAGAAACTGCTGCAACTGATTCCGGACTTAACAAACTATCAACGCGGCGCTCAGGGCATTGCCCCTGAAAAACCCAGCCTGCATCTCAGCATACTGGAAAGAAGCCGACACACCCTGACCATCCGGCTCAGCCACAATTTTGCCCGGAATCTGGATGACTTCATGCTGCCGGCCGTGGTGATTCGGGTGTATTGTGATGCAAAACTGGTTGAAGTCATCAGTGACCACGCCCGGGAAGCGGTCTATAAAGTCTATCAATCGGCTGATAAAACCTTGGAAATCATGCAGTACAAATGGAAACTGAATTATTTTCTGGAAAAATGGCTGAGCCACTGCCTGCAGGCCCGTTACCAGTTTTCTGAAAATATCCAGGATAATCTTGAACTGGCGTAAAAGCTATTTCTGTAACAACAGATTCGCCTGAACACAGCGAATTATCCCATAACCATAATCGCCATCAAACTGTTCAAACACCGGCTTCAAGGTTTTTTGTTCCTCCGGCAACTCCCGTAAAGCCTCTTCTATGCTGGCGATCTCTTTTTCCGGTAATTCAATCACTTCATTCAACAAAACATGCCCCTGCTCTATCGCCCGGGCCAGATGATTGTAGATGGTATCCGGCTTCAGTTCCCGCTGCCGGGCAATCTGTTTGATGTCGTATCCAAGACGAAATAAAGCCACAGTCTCGGCAACTGTATCGGTAAACTCAACCCCCGAATCATGACTGAATTCAGCGATAACCGCCAAAAAATCATCCCCATAAAGCTCCAGCTTTTTTTCACCCACGCCTGAAATACGCGCCATTTGTTGATGAGTTTCAGGTTTCAGCTCCAGCATTTCCATTAATGTGGCATCGTGAAAAATGACATAAGGCGGCACATCCTGATTTTCGGCAATCTCACGCCGCTTGGCTTTCAGCGCATTCCACAGCAGATTGTCTTCGGGATTGGCATAACTGACTGACTTTTTCTTGCCGGCGGATTTATTAACCTGAATATCCTTGCGCAAAATCAGCGCGGTCTCTCCACGCAAAACCGGACGACAGGCCTCGGTTAATTTAAACGCGCCATAACCTTCAAAATCAATTTCCACCAGACCTTTTGCCACCAGCTGCCGGAAAACCGAGCGCCAGCGCTGTTCATCCAGTTCTTTGCCGATACCAAAAGTCGATTGCTTGTCATGACCAAACTGTACGACCCGTTCTGTGGCTTTTCCCAGCAACACATCAATCAGATAACTGGCGCCAAAACGCTGTCCGGTGCGATAAATACAGGATAATGCCTGTTGTGCCGCCATACTGCCATCCCAGGTTTCGACCGGTTCAAGACAGGTATCGCAATTGCCGCAGGGCTTAGGTAATTCATCACCAAAATAACTGAGTAATTCCTGCCGCCGGCAATGAATGGTTTCACATAAGGCCAGCATGGCATCCAGCTTGTGATATTCGACCCGTTTGTGAATTTCATTGGCATTGGATGAAGCCATCATTTGTCTTAAGGTAATTACATCCTGCAAGCCGTAAGCCATCCAGGCATTGGCCGGCAGACCGTCACGCCCTGCCCGGCCGGTTTCCTGATAATAAGCCTCGATACTCTTCGGTAAATCCAAATGCGCAACAAAACGTACATTGGGCTTGTCTATGCCCATGCCAAAGGCAATGGTCGCCACAATGACAACCCCTTCTTCCTTTAAAAAACGTAGCTGATGCTGCTGGCGCAGTTCATGGCTCATACCGGCATGATACGGCAAGGCCTGCACACCTTTTTCCTGTAACCAGAGGGCGGTGCTTTCCACTTTTTTTCGAGACAGACAATAGACAATCCCGGCGTCACCTTGATGCTCATTGCGAATAAAACTCAGCAATTGCTGCCGGGCATTTTGTTTTTGCACAATCCGGTAACGAATATTTGGCCGGTCGAAACCGCTGACAAAAACCTCCGCCTGCTCCAACGCCAGCCGCCGAATAATCTCGGCGCGGGTTTTTTCATCAGCAGTCGCCGTCAACGCAATGCGCGGAATCTCGGGAAACTGCTCATGTAATAAGGAAAGCTGAAGATAATCGACCCGAAAATCATGTCCCCACTGTGATACGCAATGCGCTTCATCAATGGCAAACAAGGCAATATTAATACGCTTTAACAAGGACAGAGTTCGTGAGGTAATCAGCCGTTCGGGCGCGATATACAACAAATCCAGTTCATCGCGTTGCAGCTGATTTTCAACCTCCAGAACCTGCTCAAAGGACAGTGAAGAATTTAAAAAGGCTGCCCTGACACCCAGTAAATGCAAGGCATTCACCTGGTCTTCCATCAATGCAATCAATGGCGAAATCACCACGCCCACGCCATTTCTGGCTATTGCCGGAATCTGATAACACAACGATTTGCCGCCACCGGTCGGCATCAATACCAGCACATCCCGACCGGCCATCACCTGCTCGATTATCTGCTGCTGATTATCCCGAAACCGGTCATAACCAAAAACCGAATGCAGAATATCGGCGGGTGGTTTTGTTGTACTCTGTTTCACTATTAACAATCTAACCTAGTATAATAGTCCGATTATACCAAGGCACGTTCATCGCGCATCACTGTTTTAATGAGCATACAACAAAATAACATCCCTTCCCGGTTACGCTATCTCCTGGATCACAATCAACAGCATCTGCTAAAAAACGGTCTGAAAGGCATTGAAAAAGAAAGTCTCCGTATCGGCCCGGACGGTAAAATTTCACAAACCGACCACCCGGCAAGCCTCGGATCTGCGCTGACCCATCCCCATATCACCACAGATTATTCCGAAGCACTGCTGGAATTTATCACGCCACCATTTGCCGATGTGGAAGAATCCCTGGCTTCCATGCGTCATATTCATCAGTTTGTGCATGAAAACCTGAATAATGAAATGCTGCTGGCCACCAGCATGCCGTGCGGTATCAATGGTGATGAAAGCATTCGTATTGCCGAATACGGCCACTCAAACATCGGCCAGATGAAACATGTCTACCGCAAAGGCTTATGGCATCGTTACGGGCGCACCATGCAGGCTATTGCCGGCATTCATTTTAATTATTCCGTCCCGGTTGCTCTGTGGCCGGTTCTGCATCAGCAGAGCGGCTCCTTTGCATCACTGGATGAATTTGTCTCTGAGGCTTATTTCGGCCTGATTCGTAATTTTCAGCGTCAGGGCTGGCTGATTCTTTATCTGTTTGGCGCATCTCCGGCCATTTGCAAAAGCTTTTTTAAAAGTCGTCCGCATTTGATGCAGCAGTTCGACGAATTTGACGAATACACCCTGTTCCATCCTTATGCCACCTCGCTGCGGATGAGTGACATCGGCTACAAAAGTAAAAACCAGGAACAATTGCAAATTGATTACAATTCACTGCAGGGTTATGTCAAAACATTGAGCGCGGCAATTGAAACGCCTTACCCTGAATATGAAAAAATCGGTGTTAAAGTCAATGGGGACTATCAGCAACTCAATGCCAATATTTTGCAGATTGAAAATGAGTTTTACAGCACCATCCGTCCCAAACAGATTGCCAATTCCGGTGAAAAGCCCACGCTGGCCTTAAAACGCCGGGGCGTTCGTTATATCGAAGTCAGATCGCTGGATCTGGACCCTTTTAACCCGATTGGTATAGATGCCGAAAAAGGTCACTTTCTGGAAGCCTTTTTGTTGCATTGCCTGCTGCAGGACAGTCCCTTACAGGGCGATGAAGAACGGCAAATCAACAATGCCAATCAACTCATCGTTGCTCATGATGGTCGCCGCCCCGATGTTCAGTTAAACCATTTTGGTCAAAAAATACTGCTTAAAGACTGGGCTAATAAAATACTGGATGACATGAAAGTGATTTGCGAAGTGCTGGATCAAAATGATAACACCGGTGTCTATCAACAGGCATTACAACAACAAATCAAACGGGTTGAAAATGCAGAGTTGACCCCTTCAGCACGAATATTGTCTGAAATGCGGGCCACCCGACAGCCTTTCGGTTGTTATGGCATTAATGTTTCCGAAAAACATCAGCAGTATTTTGACGAAAACAGTCTTGATGATGAAAAACGCCAATATCTACAGGAAATGGCTAAAATGTCACACCTGAAACAACAGGAAATCGAAGCCAGCGACACCTTAAGTTTTGATGAATTTTTACAGCAATATTTTGCCCAGAAACCATGAATACATTTGATTTAGACAGCTTGCAGGCAAGCCTGAAAGACAAAAAACCCAACCCGATTCTGAAAGCCGCCCTGGAACAGTTTGATAATATTGCCATTTCCTTCAGCGGCGCCGAAGATGTGGTGCTAATCGACATGGCCACAAAAATCCGCAAGGATATTGCTGTCTTTTCTCTGGATACCGGGCGACTGCATCCGGAAACCTACCGTTTTATCGAAAAAGTCAGAAAACATTATCAAATCGATATTGAATTGCTGACCCCCGACTACCAGATACTGCAACCCTTTGTAAAAGATAAGGGGCTGTTCAGTTTTTATGAGGACGGCCATCAGGAATGCTGCGCTATCCGCAAGGTGGAACCGTTGAAACGCAAACTGGCCACGCTGGATGCCTGGATTACCGGTCAGCGTAGAGACCAGAGCCTGGATACCCGCGCCGATATACCGGAAGTGCAACTGGATGAAGCTTTTTCTACCGATGACAAACCGCTTTACAAATTTAACCCGCTGTTAAACTGGCGTTCCGCCCAGGTCTGGGATTATATCGAAGCCTGGCAGGTTCCATACAACGAACTCCATGAGCAGGGTTATATCAGCATAGGCTGTGAACCCTGTACTCGACCGGTACTGCCCAACCAGCATGAACGGGCCGGACGCTGGTGGTGGGAAGGTGACAACAAAAAGGAATGTGGACTGCATATCAGCAATATCAAACCATCCTGATATTCTGCTTCTGCACAGGGAAGTGCAGAATTAAAAATCACTGCCCCAGACAAATCTCCACCAGGCTGTTGATATCCTCTTCCTTGGTCACAAACTCTTCCATCAACAAATCACAATCTGCCAGACTCAGGCCCAACATTTCCACAATCTCAAGATAGCTGTCCCACTTTTCACCATCCCCATAGCCCAGAATAGCCAACAGACAATCATTCAAATAAACCTGCAAATTCGCCTGAAAATGCTCACCCCGGTATTCCGGGTTATGATGGTGATACACCACATCCACAATCGCTTTTGGCATCGACCAGGTTCTGAGCAACCAGCTTCCCAGCTCGGAATGGTCCAAATCAAAAGCAAATCTTTCCAGCCTCACGATGGCTATATCCGGATTGGCGGCAATCAAATTTTCAAGCATATTGAATTCATCTGGAAACTGACTCCCCAATAATGGAAAACCAATATTATGAATCAGCGCCACAGTAAACAATAAGCCCGGCTCCACTTTAAAGTCCTGAACAATCTTTTTATTAATGGCCTGGGTCAGATGGGTACTGGCCAAGGCATGTCGCCAGAACTGTCTGATGCCGACAACGCCATCAACGGGGGCCTTCAACGGTTT
This sequence comes from uncultured Methylomarinum sp., assembly GCA_964385115.1. GTDB lineage: Bacteria > Pseudomonadota > Gammaproteobacteria > Methylococcales > Methylomonadaceae > Methylomarinum. Next base: position 2,290 of record CAYLNS010000056.1, on the reverse strand, counting down.
TAATGCTGTCAATCCCAAAGCCAGATCAAAGACGACCTGGTACCCCAACACCCGGTTAATGGCATCGCGAACTGAATTTATTTTCCCTTTGTAGCCAAAATAAGCAGAATTGGCCCAGCGAATGACCTGGGTCGCTAACAAAGGATCCATTTCAATAATTTCAGCCAGCTTGTTACCATCGGATAATGGGTCGGCTGCCAGCTGCATCAATTTTGCCGTCATTCCCGGCATGGGTGGCAATGATTTAATCCGACTGATTTTTTTACGCATGTCGACCGGTGAATCAAACATGCCCTGAACTGAATCAATTGACCGGTAGGTCCAGTTAAGTAATGATGGCTTCATTTATAATTTCTCAATTAAGTTCAAGGCGCTTCAACTTACGGTATAAGGTCCGCTCACTGATATTCAATTCTTCCGCAATCAGTTTCCGCTTGCCCTGATACTTTTCAATCAATTCTTTAATCACGTCATATTCCATTTTCTGCAAAGGGTTATCTGACAAATCCAGCATATCTTCATCATCTTCCAGTGGCACCTCCTGCATATATAAAATATCATCCACCGTAATATGATGATCTGTCGACAGACTGGCAGCCAGATGCAAGCAGTTTTTTAATTCCCGGATATTTCCAGGCCAGGAATGCTGCAATAATTTTCTCAGCGCCGAATTATCTATCGAATAGCTGACACCCTCCCGCTTACCCAAGCTATCAAGCAAAAACCTTACCAATATTGGGATATCTTTCATGCGTTGTCGTAGCGGCGGTACCTCAACGGGAAAAACAGACAAACGATAAAACAAATCCTGTCTGAATTTGCCTTGCTTGACCATCTCTGCAAGATTCCGGTGGGTTGCGGTTATGATTCTGACATCGGTTGTCAAGGTTTTGGCAGAACCTACCCGCCGAAACTGCCCACTTTCAAGCACCCTCAACAGCTTTGGCTGTTGCGATAAAGGCAGCTCCCCAATTTCATCCAGAAACAGGGTTCCCTTATCCGCTGTCTCAAACAAACCCTTTCTGCCGCTGACTGCACCGGTAAACGCTCCTTTTTCATGCCCGTATAATTCGCTTTCAAACAACTCTTCACTTAATACGGTGCAGTCAACAATGACAAATTCATTTCCCGTCCTGTTGGAATGCTGATGAATAAATTCGGCGGCCAGTTCTTTTCCTGTGCCGGTCTCTCCATATAAACACACGGGTGCGGATGATTCAGCCGCCTTGAGTAATTGATTGCGATATTGAATAAATGCCTGGCATTCGCCCACCATTTTAGCGGTGTTTATTTTTTTCTTTAATGGCAGCACCGATTCGGCCAGCAAAACCTTATTATCCTTATCCAGCAAAGGATAGCCTCGAAAGTGATAGCCGTTTTTTTCATCCTTGTAATCATAGGGTTCAAGCTTGTTAAATAATTCCTGGTGACGGCACTGTGGGTAATCCCGACAGCAAGTCTGTCCAATATAATCATCCTTGTCTCCGCTTATATGTTTTTCATAGGCTTTATTGAAGCCCACAACCGAGCAAGTTGAATCAATCAATACAAACGGCGTTTCATGCTTTTCCAATATAGACAGCAATGAAATCGAGTTTTTAATCATAAGAGTCGTTTAATAAGTGTCATGTCCTGCCATTAATGGCAGCAGACTGACAAATTTGTCAGTCAATAAGCATCAAGTGTAACGCAAACTAGCGATTTTTAAAGGCCTGCAAAGTTGGCATCAATTTTGTTTGTACTTCAGTACAGCTTTTAATCACACTATAAGGTGAACTTATGAAACATAAAATCCTGTTTCCCATTTTGTTGTTGGGATCAATCAATGCCGCCAACGCTGACACGATTACCGTTGATGGTGATTTAAGTGACTGGGGAATATCACCCGGTAGCGGGAATTCTGTCTGGACGCCGAATGCAGGCACCAACTACATCGTAGAAGACCAACATGCCAACTACTTGAGCCCAGGCTATGGTGGACAAGCCTACGATGCGGAAGCCCTGTATTCCCGTATTGAAAATGGAACACTTTATATAGGGATGGCTACAGGGCACAACCCTGAAAACACAAGCTATGGGGCCGGTGATTTTGCCATTGATTTTGGTCAGGATGGCAGCTATGAACTGGGTATTAATGTCAAACCAAGCTGGGATACCTTTGGGGTAGCAGGTGGAGTCTATAACAATGTCACCTGGGGTGAAGGACTGTGGAATGACAACTCTTCAACAGGTTATGTAAAATCTGAACACCCTACCTCTATATTGAGCGGCGATTCTTTAGGTACTGCCA
>CAYLNS010000055.1:5984-13153 GCA_964385115.1 uncultured Methylomarinum sp. | reverse complement strand
ATGCTGGATGGGGTCAGATTTGCTGAAAATGAAGAAGAATTGCACTCATCTTACCGGATGCGATACCGGGTTTATGTGGAAGGGATGGGGCGGCTTAAGGATAAAGGGGATCATGAACTCAAAGAATTGAGAGATGATTATGATGCCATTGCCCGGGCGGTGATTACCATTAAAAATGGTGAGCCGATTGGTACGCTCAGGCTGTTTTGGGGTGGGGATGCTGTTTTTCCGGAAACCTTAAAAAAAGCCTATCATGTGACACCTTTTCTGGATGTTGTCGATGAAAAAAAGATTTGTATCGTAGAACGTCTGATGGTGGATGAGAAACACAGAGGTTCATCCACGACCTTGCGCATGTATAAGGAAGTCATGCATTTTGTGTTAAAGCATCAGATTGAGGTGGTGTTGTTGGATTGTGAGCCTCATCATTTAAATTCCTACTTGAAACTGGGATTCAGGCCTTTCGCGCCGACGTATTCTTATCCTGGTATTGGTCTGGTTATTCCAATGGTGCTAATCTCGGGTGATTATGAACATTTGAAACGGGTAGGCTCCCCTTTTGCTTTGTTGACCCGGGAAGAGGATTTAAGCCATTGCCGCCATACCGAGCAGCTTTTAGAGAAAATAGGGCGTGGTAAAAATGTGCTGAGTCAGTCGCTTTGTAATCCGGGCGACTATATCAAACATTTGTATTCCAATGCTGATTTGTTTCAGAATGATAAACCTAAAATTTTTGATGATTTGTCGGAAGATGAGATTCAGCGCCTGCTCGAGAAAAGTCATATCATCGAATGTTCCCTGGGAGATCATATTATTGAGAAAGATAATGCCGCCAAAACCATGTTTGTGTTGCTATCTGGATTTGTAGAGGTAAGGCGGGAAGAAGAGTTACAGGCTGTCATCAGTCCGGGTGAAATTATTGGTGAAATTGCCTTTTTTTTACAGGTTCCCCGAACCGCCAGTATTATTGCGGCAACGGAGGATGTCAGGATTTTGAGTCTGGATGAAGCGGCGATGTCCAGGTTGTTAAAGTACGAAAGTGAACTGGCCAATAAAATACTCAAGAACATTTGTCGGGGCTTGTGTCACCGGGTGATTAATGGTGCGGAAACGGCCGACCTTAGAAGTTAGCGATATCGTAAATATTAAGGTTCCTGGCAACTGGTTGCTGAGTTGTTATGAAATATCCTGGAACAAATGATTTCGCTGAATGATGACATGTTTAACATTGTTTTTGTTATCCGGCTGTGGCATTTTCAGGGCGAAAAGACGGGTTGAGAGTTTATTGGTTTCTGTATTGATAGACAGGCTGTTGATACTGAAATAAACCTGTCCGTCAGTCTGTGACGGAATACCAATTGAATGGCCGCAGCCTATGGCGGGTATTGAGTGTTTTATGGAATTGATACAGGGTTCCTGCGGGTGGCTGTGTAATAAAGCGATAATGGGATATTGCTTGATTAACTCCGTCAGTAGCTGGCTGTTTTCCAAATCCGCTTGGCTCATTTCTGTTTGTGAGCCTGAAATTTTCTGATAAAAATCATCATGATGTTGCCGGTATGATGGGCTTGTTACCGGACTATGATGCATAAGAATAATAAATTTAAAATCCTGATTATCCTGTTTGCGTTTGATTTCATAGTTGATGATTTCAATTTGCTCCGCGCCGATACTGCCGTGTTGCTGATTGCCGTTGACAACGGTATTCAGGTTGATAATGGCGATATTTTCAGCATCAAACCAACTGACTTTAGCGTTTTGAAATTCAATTGCTGTACGATAATGGTCATTGATATTACCGTCCTGCCTGACATCACAGGAGCCGAAAGAAAATAAAGGGGGCAGGGTTCCCAGGCCGGACAGAAACTGCCAGAATGAACGGGTTAATTCAATATGCTCTTCACTGGGGTTGGCCAGCAGGTTGCCGGTAATGACTGGCTGAATAGCATTGTGTTCCCCCAGCTCTTCAATGAGACTGCGAATACAGTGTTTAAAACGCTGCAAACGGAAGGCGGTGCTGCGTTTACCGAGAAAAATATTGCTGAGATGCAGAATATGAAAGGTTTTAGGCTGTTGACTAAAGACTTCAGGAAAGGCTTCTGCAAATTGAGTTTTAATCATTCCGGTGTCCAGAGCCTGGTTGTTTAATAAATGGTTAAACAACCATTGCAACCGTGCTTCCAAATCAAATTCCAGCGCATCGGCTGAACTGACAGGTAAAAATACAGAGTCACTGCCGGGGATAATGATGAGCATACCGGGCCAGTCCAGGCTGTTATTGATAAGCGGTGTCAGACTGTTATGGCAATGTAATAATGAGTTTGAGTCATCCGTGTGTTTCAGGTGTATAACCAGCCCTGAGCTTTTCGCATCGGCACGGATATTGAATCTGAGCAAATCAGGATCGGCAAAAAAGCGGGCTGTTTCCTGGTCTATGCTAGACGGCATAATAATGGCCAGCCATTGTTTTCTGAGAATATATTGCCGCACTGCGTGATAGAGGCTGAGGAGTTCAATCTCTTTTTCTTCTGATTGCAGGAGCCGTGACCAGGTGCGCAGACGGTTTATGTGTTCCTGGGTTTCATTGAGAATACTGGCGGATTCAAGTAAATGCTGAAGAAGAACGGCAAGCCGGTTTTTATCCTCAGCCCCGTGGCCGAGACAGGCAAGGCTATAAGACGAATCAGCAAGCTGAGCCAGCAGATTGATGGTTTTTAAATCCAGTGTCATGCTTTTTCACCTCTGGATTGAATCAGGTCCCAAATCACCGGAACCACCCATAATGTCAGCAGGGTTGCCATACCCAGACCGGAGACAAAGGTTGAGGCCATTGAGCCCCAAACGATTGAATAACTGGGTATTCCCATTGCCATAGGTAACAAGCCCAGTAAAGTGGTTAATGTGGTCAGAATAATCGGGCGCAGACGGACTTTAATGGCATTATCAATAGATTCTCTGCGGGTGGCGCCGGAACGATAGTTTTTGTTCATAAATTCAATCAAAACCAGTGCATCATTGACAACCACGCCAATCACGCCAATGACGGCAATGAAACTGTTGACAGTAAACAGCGATTGCGAAATAAATTTACCGAATACGATACCGATGATGGCAAACAGAATGGCAAACAGGATAATCACCGGCTGCATATATGACTGAAACTGGGTTGCCAGAATGATATAAATAATCATTACCGCAATGACAAAAGCAAACATCAGTGACTGGTAGGACTTTTGCGTGCTTTCATATTCGCCACTGAATACCACAGTGGTTCCCGGGTACTGGTCGCGAATGCTGTCATAGTATTTGGATACTGTAGTGGCGATTGAGGTGGCCGAAACCGGCGCGCCTTCTTTTAAATCTGATTTGATGCTGACGGTTCGAAAGCCCTGATAACGGTGTAATTCGCCGGGTTCCTTGTAGGTTTTTAACTCAACCAAATCACCCAGCAAAATCGGTCTGACCGGATTATCAATCACCGGAATCAACAGCGCCTGTTCCGGCGTTTCGATTTTGTCACGATCAAACAGTAATTTAAGATCAATCTCTTCATCGCTGGCCCGATATTGCCCGATATAACGACCATCCAGCACACTGCCGGCCAGACGGGCAACTTCCTCGGTGGTCAGATTAAATTCCTTGACGCGGTCCTGGCGAATATCAAAATGATAGATTTTTTTCAGTTGACCTTTGTTATGCTCCAGTTCCACTAAATAAGGAGCAATAGACGGTTCAGTCTGGACAAAATCCAGAATCTTGTCGGCCAAAGCTGATACGGCTTTGACATTGTTGCCCATGACTTTGATATTGACTGCTTTACCGGCCGGCGGCCCTTCCTTAAGAGGATAAACCCTGAAAACAACCCCGTCTTCCTTGAATTGGCGGTTGATTTTTTGCCGGATATGTTCTAGATACTGGCTGGGGTCGTCAAATGTGCGTTGGTCTTTGGGCGGAAATGTTACCATCACCGAGCCCAGGTAATTGGCAAATACCATGTCATAATCTTCATTAATATAGGCGCCTGCCATGCCGGTGGCTGACTTGGTTTTGCCCGGGCCTTCTTCCATGATACTTTTTGAAATACCTCTGACCAGCTGGTCCATTTTGTCGATGGAAATATCCTGTCCACCCTTGATATTGACAAAATAAATTGTATAGTCGCTTGGAAAAAACTGGGTCTTGATCAGCGGGATTTTGCCAGTCATGGAAACATACATAATGCCGATGGAAATAACAAACAGAACCAGCGTAATCGACAGGGTGGTTTTACGGAAACGAAGGGTCCAGTTTAAAACCTTTTCAGTGATTTTCCTGACAAAAGAGACGATAAAATTATCTTCTTCCAGCCGCTGCGACAGGGTATGGGCTTTTTGCGGGCCAAAATCCATATAGTGGACCGGCAGAATAAAGAAACATTCAAATAATGATGCAATCAAGGCAAAACAAACCACTGCTGGAATCTGGGCAAAAAACTCGCCGGTGGTGCCCGACATAATAAACAGCGGCAGAAAGGATGCGATAGTCGTCAGGGTTGAGGAAAACACCGGCAAGGCAACCTCGGCAACGCCTTCGGAAATAGCCTGATAAGGTTGGTACCCCTTCTGGATATAGCGGTAGATATTTTCGGTGACGACGATAGCATCATCGACAATAATGCCTGATACCAGAACAAATGAAAACAGTGTGATTTCATTAAAACTGTAACCCATCATGTTCATCAACAACATCGTGAACAGGAAGGAAAAGGGAATGCCGATGGTAATCAGTCCGGCATTGCGAATCCCCATAAAATACCAGGTGATGACCGAAACCAGCAGCATACCGACGACAAAATTCCATCCCAGCGTGGACAGGCCATCATTGATTTTTGTGGAAGAATCCTGAGTCAGGGTGATATCGACCTGTTCTTTTTCCAGCTGCGGACGAAACTGCTCCAGTTTTTCCTGAACGGCTTTTTGAATATCCAGGGCACTGCCTTGTGGCGTTTTAATCACATGCAGGGAAATGGCGGTTTCACCATTAACGCTGGAAATAACGCTGGGTTTTTGATAATCGTAACCTAATCGGGTAACCAGGTCTTCGATGCGGATAAAGCTGCCATCCCCATCGCGCCGTACGATGGTGTTTAATATATCATTGCGGCTATGGAATTTTTCATCCACCTTGATGAGATATTCTTCTCGGTCAGTTTCAAGCTTACCGGCCGCCACGGAAATATTCTGAGACTGCAGCGCACGGCTGACTTCGTCAAAATTGATGCCATAAAAGCGCAGTTTGTCAGAATCCAGATAAACATGAAATTCACGCACCAGCTCGCCATTGACCAGAACCTTTTTGACACCGGGTATTTTTTTTAACTGCGCTTTTATTTCATCAGCCATCAGCGCCAGCGCGCGGTTTTCATGTTCGCCAGCCAGGTTGACAACCACCACTGGCACCAAAACCCCCATGGTGACATCATCTATTCGCGGCTGTTCGATGCCTTTCGGCAAATCCGCTTTGGCATTTAAAATATGAAAGCGAATTTCATCATATAACCCTTCATAATCACTGTTATCGACAAATTTGACCCGGATATAGGAATGCTCAGCATGGGAAACGGATGAAATCCATTCAATATCCTCAATATTTTCAATTGATTCTTCCAGTTTTCGCGTGACCAGCATTTCTACATCAACCGGAGAGGCACCAGGATAATCGGTAATGATATTGACCCGGGCCATGTTGATGTCGGGATAACGCTCTGTTGGCAGCGTAAAAACAGCAAAAGAGCCGGCAATAATCAGCAGTACAAATACCAGATTAAAAAAGACTTTATGGGTAAGCGAAAATTGGCCAACAGATTTCATAAATTAAGGTGTGCTCAGTTTGAGTAACTATTCGATATATTTAATGATTTCAGGTAACTACTTAGCGTATTAGGGTTTTTAATATCAGTCACTTACTCCAGAAGACGCCATAAATACATCCGTGCAGGCTTGAATGTGACATCCTTGTCACATACACTTCTTCCGTAAGCAACTGATATTAAATGGTATTTATTTTTTAAAGTGCCCTGAGTAGATACGATTTCAGTTAAATTATTCAGGCTGAATAGTCACTAATTTAAATTGGTCGCCAGGCTTGATTTCAGCCGCACTAATTTTGACGTATTTATCGGTTGGGCTGCCCAGTAACTTAACCCGGATGCGTTTACCGTCTTTTCTTTCCAGCCAGTATTCCTCAAAACGTTCTTCCAGCGCATTTCTGTCAATCAACCAGGCATGATGCTTGCTGTCTGGAATATCCAGAATCAGCTCACAGCGCATGCCTCCGCGCACATTGGCAGGAAATTTGTCGATAATCAAATCCACCCGAATCTTACGGGTTTTTTCATCAAATGCCGGTGATATATTTTCGATACGGGCCGGGACTTTAACCTTTACATCGGGAAAATACAGTTGCAGTTTGTCCTGGTTTTGTTTTAACGCCTGTAGTTCCTGTAATGACAGGGTGAGTGGAATAGTCAGCTGGGTGTAATTACCCGCATGGCCCAGTACTTCACCCTTGTTAATCCATTGTCCCGGTTCAAGCTGACGATCAATCACCAGCCAGCCGGGTGGGGCCTTGATGCAATGGCGTTTTTTCAGTTCCTGCAGACGTTTTTTTCTGATGCTGGCGATGCTGGCTGATTTTTTGGATTCATCCAGTTTTCTACGTTGGTTGTCCAGAACACTGACAGCAGAAGATTGTTTTTTAACCAGTTTCTGATAGCGGTCAACTTCTTTTTGATAGAATTTTATGTCGACATAATGTCTGGAAATTTCATTTTGTTCCCGCTGAATATCAATGTTAACAAAAGTATCATCCAGACAGGCAAACAGTCCGGACTTTGGAATCGGCTCCCCAATATCGGCATAAACCTTGACGACTTTTCCCGAGACTTCAGAAATCAGTGGCATTTTAGCCTGGGCTCTGGAAAAACCGGTAATTTTGATATGACGGGAAGCGGGCTTTACGGTAGTCCATTGTGATTCGGCCCAGGCATTGGATAGCAGGCTGAATGTCAACAGACTTAGAATCAGGATTTTCATAATGGATGAAATCTGTATTAAATGAAAGACGTTATAAGTTTAGTACAGCATCAGTGATTCTTCGATTAAATAACTTGAAATAGTCTATAAAAAAGA